>SKZG01000403.1 GCA_007127495.1 Planctomycetales bacterium | reverse complement strand
GCATATCGCCTTCGGCGAAACTTTCCTTTGCCCCTTGCGCGCCCAACCGGACGCTAGCGCGTGGCGGCTGATATTCCGTGTATTCCGTGGTTGGGTTCCGTCCGCGGCGGCCGGTGTACGGTGCATATCGCCTTCGGCGAAAGTCGGGCGGGTACGGCACGCGTTCCTGGGGTGATTACCCCAGGCTACGGTGCACATCGCCTTCGGCGAAACTTTCCTTTGACCCTTGCGGCGCCCAACCGGACGCTAGCGCGTGGCGGCTGATCGTGGCCCATCCCCCATCCCCCATCCACTAGCAACTAGCAACTAGCAATAGCCAATCAACGGCCCGGTGCAGGGTGACGTCTTCTGGAAGCGGGGGCGCGGCGTCCGCCGTTAGCGCAATGAGATGCAGCGATGCGCGCGGATGCTCCTTCGCACCGGCCAAGAGCGCACGCACCTCCCGCTCGGCAAGGTCCGGAGCGGCCAGATGGGCACAGACCTGGATCAATTCCGGCTCCGAGTCCGTATAGCGGGCAAGGAAGTCCACTTCGAAACCATCGGCGGTTCGCACGTAGGCGATTTCCGCGCCGCGGCGCTCCAACTGAAGCGCCACCGCCGCTTCCAACGCATGACCGACGTTCGACTTGCCGGAACGGTCGAACACCGGAATCAGCCCCGGGTCCACAGGGAACGCCTTTCGCGGGTTGGCCATCCGCCGGCGCGGGGAATCGGTCGCGACCGACAGCGTGCGAACCAGAAAGGCGTCTTCCAGGTATCCCAGGTACGCGTGCAGCGTATCTTTTGCCACGGCGATACCCTGGGATCGCAGGTCGCCGTAGAACCGATTCACACTGAACAGCCCGCCCGAATTGGCCAGCAATTGGCGCACCATCCATCGCAGTGCGATGGGATGCGAGACGGCGTGGCGTTCAATCACGTCGCGCAGCATGGCCGTATCGACGTAGCCGCGCAGCAAGTCGAATCGATCCCGCCGGTCGATCTCCTGAGCCTCGGGATATCCGCCGCAAACGAGGTACTCGCCCAGCGCCTTGTCCAGCGCGGAACGCTGCGCCGTGGTCAGCCGGTCGTGCGGCCGGTCCGGCTCCAAGCGGCGGTGTCGGAGAAATTCACGGAAGCTGAACGGCAGCACGAGTGCCTCCATGGCCCGCCCTCGCATGCTGGTGGCCACCTCGCGGCTGAGCAACCGGGCGGAGGAGCCGGAGACGAACAGTTCCACGTTCTCTGTATCGAGCAACCGGCGCGTGAACCGTTCCCAGCCATCGACCACCTGGATTTCGTCCAGCAGCAGCAGTGCCCGCTCTCGCTCGCGCAATTCCGGCTGCATGCGATAATACTCCTCGACGACCAGCGCCAGGTCCCCGCCCGTCATGCCGGCCAGCCGCTCGTCCTCGAAGTTGAAGTAGAGCATCCGCTCGCGGGCCGTGCCTTCGGCCATCCGGCCGGCCACGACCTGCCACAGGAAGGTGGTCTTGCCTGCGCGTCGGGGCCCAATGACGGCGATCGCCTTCCCCTTGACCGCAGGCAAACGGACGTCGCGCGGCGTCAGCGTCGGAGGCGACGTCGCCAGCGAATCGACGATCTTCTGTCGAATGACGTCTCTCATGTGTCCCTCTCACAAGGATAACCTAATCCAAGTATATCCTTTTCAGGAGGACATGCAAGCCCAGAATCACACGAAGGCGCGAAGACGAACCGGCATCCCTTTCTCCGCCCGGCCTGCCCCGGCCGGTTTCACGACGGGCCAGCTACGCATGTCGCACAATAGGTCAATTTTGTCGCCCACTAGGGTTTTCGATGTGTTATAATGGTAGTTGCTTCCAGCGTCCCACCCAGCTTCGATCCCACCCACCGTCCTTCCTACACGAGGAGCCGAGTCATGTCGAAATCGATGCCCGTAACACGCGCCCTGTCCCTGATGATCGCCGCCATGCTGCTACTGGCCGTGCCAGTGAGGTCGGCAGACGTTCCCGACCCGCTGCCCCGGCCCGACGGCAAGCCGGCCGATATGAGCAAGCCCGTGCAGGTGTTCATCCTGATGGGCCAGTCCAATATGCTCGGGTTCGGCAGGATCGGCGGAGGGGAGGGGTCGCTTGAGCACGCGGTCAAGAACAAGAACCTCTATCCTTATCTGGTGGACGAGAACGGCGTCTGGACCGTCCGCAAGGACGTGCGCAACGTGCGAGTGATGGGCAGTCCCGACAAGATGCAAACGTTCAACAACGAGTGGTTGACGATCAAGGGCGGGGCGATCGGTCCGGAAGTGGGGATCGGCCATCACCTGGGCCACGCGCTCGATGCGCCGGTGCTGCTGGTCAAAGCCTGCATCGGCAACCGTGCCCTGGGCTGGGACCTGCTGCCGCCGGGCAGCGAGCGGTTCGAGTTCGGCGGCAAGATCCATGCCGGCTACCGGGATTCGTATTCCAACGTCCCGGGCCCCTGGGAAAAGGGCTCCGAGCCGGCAGAGCCCGACGGGGGGCAGTGGTACGCCGGCTGGCAGTATGACATCGACGTGGCGCTGGTCAAGAAGGTGCTTGGCGAACTGGACAAGCACTACCCGGAGGCCAAGAGCTATGAGGTTGCCGGCTTCTTCTGGTGGCAGGGCGACAAGGATCGCGGGCGGCCGTATTGGGCCAGCCGGTACGAGCCGAACCTGGTGCAACTGATCCAGGCGCTGCGCAAGGAGTTCAACGCGCCGGGCGCCAAATTCGTTCTCGCCACGCTCGGCCAGACGAACAAGGACAACCCGCGGGGCACGGAGAAGGACATTATCGAGGCGATGTTTGCCGTCAGCGATGCGGAAAAATATCCCGCGTTCGAGGGCAACGTGGCCACGGTCTACACGCACCCGTTATCCAAAGGGGGGTCCTCGAGCGGCCACTACGGCAACAACGCCGAGACGTACATGAACGTCGGCGAGGGCATGGGCAAGGCCATGGCCGAACTGCTCAAGAACGACAAGTAGAAACGTAATAATTGCCCGACAGGGCGCCAATACTTAGAACGGAACCTCATCATGAACAATCAGAGGCCCCAGTGGAAGATGCTTGCCCGCACCGCGCAGGCG
>SKZG01000501.1 GCA_007127495.1 Planctomycetales bacterium | reverse complement strand
GCCAGCACCCAATCGGCATGGTGCAGAGTCAGCCCCCGCAGCGCCACGTGGTCGACGAAGCGGCCTTCGTCGGCGTTGCCGTCCAGTCGCACCAGTTCGGTCAGCACGGGGGCGATCACTTCGACCTCCCGGAGGTCTTCGCCGGGCAGCGGCATGTAGCTGAGGACGCCGGTCGTGCGATCGAGGTACCACTCACCCGGCTCGTCCAGCAGTTCCAGGGCGTTCTCGACGTAGTACCGCTGGTCGGGCTCCCAGTAGCCGATGCTCCACCATTCGCGCATCGGAGCGGTGAACTGGACGATGTTCGTCTCGGTATCGATCGACTCAATCGGATGGATGGACGTCTCCCACGAGTGCATCAGGACCACGCGCACGTCGCCCAGTCGCGGCCACGGCTGCAGGTCGCCGGGGGTGAACACGAACTTGTCGCGGGCGATCGGTTTGGCTCGCGGGTCGGGCGGTCCCGGCAACAGCTCGGCGATGCGATAATAGCCGGTGTTGGGCGCCCGCGCCGGCCGCCGTCGCGAGCCGTCAACGAACAATTGCATGAAGCGCCAATCGCCGGCCCTGACCTCGGGAATCTCCACGGTCCACACACCGCCCTCGCCCTCCTGCCAACCGGCGATGGGCCGGCCGCCCGACAATACCGGCCTTTCACCCTCGTAACCCGTAAAGGTCACGGGACACTCGGGGGTGCCGGAATCGTCCGGCGTAATGACCAGCGGCTCCGCAAGGCGATGCGTGCCGCGGATGCGGATCGTTACCGGGCCGGGAAGCCCCCCCTCACTCCGCAGCGCGCGCAGCGCTTCCTGCGCCCGGCCGATGGTGGCAAAGGGACCGTCGTTCTCGGCTGCGTTCGGCTCGGCCACACGGCCCGACCATGCGTCGTTGCCGCCGGGAGCAACGTAGAAGGTGACCGATTCCGCAGAGGCAGCTTGGCCGGCAAGGCAAAAGCTGACCAGGCTGAACGTTGCGAGCAACAGGTGGAGGGCTTTCATGGTGGGACTCGGGAGCGGTGGCGGGAGGTTGGCTATACTTGCCGCGTGCCGTCCGGCATGCCCACCAGCCTAGTATCGGGGCGACCCCCGTCAAGTGCTTCCGGCAGATTCTGCCACGGCGGCACACTTTGGGGGGGCGGATGCTCCTGATGATGTCCGGTTGTCCTGCGGTGATCCATCCACCAGCAGCGGCCCTCGTCTGCGAGGCCTGCGGTCACCGGGCGCGCCAAGACGTCCTCGTCCCTTCAGTCGGCCTCATTCGCCGGAGCGGGGGCGGAGCAGGCGGTGCCGCGGCGGTGCAGCGTGGGCTCCGCCCAGACGGTGAGGTTTCGCATCGAATCGGCCGGATCGGAGGGGTGGACTTGCAGTGAGAGCTCCAAGACATCGGCTTCCGGTAGGACGACGTCGATCGACTCGGGCGGCTGACCGGACCGGATCGGCCCGGTTCGGTAGAGTTCGCTTCCATTGGCTGCGATGGCGAACGCGACCTCGCCACCCGGTGCCGCCGTAGAGTGCAGGCCCACGCGGCAGGTGAAGCGATCGAAAATCCCGCCCGGCGCCAGGGTGAACTCCAGCGAGTGCGGCGCGCCCATCCCGTAACCGAACTCGACCCGGCTCCCATCGCCCTCCCCCGGAAAGGCCAGCGGGTGCAGCCGGCGTTGGGCATCCATCGCCTGGTCGACCAGGAAGGGGGTCACGTAGTACGGGTGGCCGATCATCGTCCAACGCGCGTCCGGCAGCCATTCGGTCAGACGCTGCCGGCGCCAGCGCTGCGCATCGGCCGGGTCGATTGTATCGCGGGCGAGGCACACGACGGTATCGATCAGGTCGGCAATGTGTTTGGCGTTGTCGAGAGCGGCCTCGGCCCGGTGACGCTGGGCCTTAGCGCCGTCGCCGTAGACGGTGTCCTGCACGATGGGAATGATGTGCGCGGCCGCCCGGCGCTCGAGCAGCCGCTGGTGCTGGTACATCCGCAGCGCCGCCTCCTCGACCGTTACGCCGAGCAGCCGCGGGCGGTAATCTACATCGGCAATCCGGTAGGTGCCCGTATCGGCGATACCGCCGTATCCGTACAGGTAGTTGAGGTTCGCCTTCTCGGGCGGCGGCGGAAGGAGGATCTTCAATGCGTCTTCGCGCACCGGGCTGCAATGCGCCGATGGGCAGCCCGGATCCTCATGCCAGTGGCACAAGACGCCGAGGTACTTCATGGCCTCGCCCATATCGCCCGATCGCAGTCGTTCGATCACTTGCTCTAGGAACCACACCGAAGCCCTCGCACTCGGTTCGGCGGGGTTCACGTCGTGCAGTGACAGTTGCACGCCCGGCACGAGGCAGTACGGATCCAACTCGGGGGCATTGCCTCCCGCGTGCCGGTCCTGCAGCGAGGTATATTCGCTGCAAAGGCGCGCAAGGTGTTGCTCGCCGATGAACTCCCTTTGGGCCTCGGGCAAGCGCGCCACCGCCCAAAGCCGGATGAGCCGATGCCCCGGCCCCCACGCCCGGGCATCGGATGTATGGCAGAGAACGCTCAACAGAAGAACTGGAATGATCGTCGATCGTTTCACGGAAACACCTGCCTGGCAATATCGGTGCGGATTACTCCTTAGCAAGTGGCGATCAGCGCCTGCCGATCGCCCTCTTCGGCGTAGGCGTGTTGGGCTGGAAGAATGGCATCGCACAGGGACCCGTTACATGCACGGAATTGGTTCTTCCGGGCCTGGGTGTAAGCCTCCCGAAAAACGCCCCATTCGCGACTGCCGTCCGCGAACATCCCAGCCGATGCCGGCAGGCCGCATGCCGACACACCCATGAGGCTAAGGATGACCGGTAGGTCCGTCAAGTATTTGTCACGCCGGGCACGCTCGAAAGGCTTTCTTCTCACCGCGGCTTCAACCGGCTTTCTGCCCTTTCCGCGCTCGTTGCAGAAGAATGCCACACCACGACGTCGTTCAGCGCCATCGGGGACGTCGAGAGTCTCAAACGGCTGCGGGTCCGCGGCGATATGCACGTTGACCGCGCGGTCAATGTGCACAATAGTATTATCGAGGGGCGGTCACTCCATTTGCCTTGG
>SKZG01000360.1 GCA_007127495.1 Planctomycetales bacterium | reverse complement strand
TGCAGGCCGCTTTAGTGTAGTAGGCACACGCCGTGTGCCGTCCCCGAAACAAAGGCTGTCTGCACCTAGAAACGGAAGAGCCAGTTGCCTGCACCTAGAAACGGAAACGCCCAAAACTTGGACGCACCGCTCTCCTTACCAGTTTAGGACGCAGGGAGGGCGTGAGAAGTTCCCCGCCGCTTATGAAATTACGTCTGCATCGCTACCGCCTGCCGCTGCGGCATCCCTTTACGATCGCTCGCGGCTCCACCACCGAGCAGCCAACGCTGATTGTCGAATTGGAACACGCCGGCGTTTCCGGCTACGGCGAGGCCGCCGCCGTGCCCTTCTACGGAATCGACGTCGATGCCACCGCGGCGGCGCTCGAGCATGTGCAGGCACGGCTGGAACGCGCCCCCTTCGACCGGCCGGAGACGTTGTGGCACGCGATGCGCGCTCCCTTGGCCGCCGCACCCGCCGCACTGTGCGCGCTGGATTGTGCCGCGTACGACCTTTGGGGGAAGCTCAACGGGGCACCCGTGTGGAAGCTCTGGGGCCTCGACCCCTCCGATGCGTGTCCGACCGACTACACCATCGGCATCGACGCGCTCGACCAAATGGTCCGAAAGCTCCGGGAGTTTCCCGGCTGGCCGGTGTATAAGATCAAGCTGGGCACCGACCACGACGTGGCCATCGTCCGCACGCTGCGCGCGCATACCGAGGCGGTGTTCCGTGTCGACGCCAACTGCGCGTGGACCGCTGAGCAGGCCGGCGCCAT
This sequence comes from Planctomycetales bacterium, assembly GCA_007127495.1. Classification (GTDB taxonomy): domain Bacteria; phylum Planctomycetota; class Planctomycetia; order Pirellulales; family Thermoguttaceae; genus PWXP01. Next base: position 2,316 of record SKZG01000360.1, on the reverse strand, counting down.
CATCCCGGCCTTGGCGCGCCTTGGCGTGCAGTTGGTCGAGCAGCCATTGCCGCCTGACGACCGGCACGGCATGGAGCGGCTGCGGGCCGTGTCGGCACTACCGCTGGTGGCCGATGAAAGCTGCCGGGTCGAGGACGACGTGGACCGCTGCGCGCCGCGATTCCACGGCATCAACATCAAGCTGCTCAAGTGCGGCGGCCTCACCCCGGCACGCCGCATGATCGCCCGCGCGCGGGCGCTGGGGCTGGCGGTCATGATCGGCTGCTTCACGGAATCGACGGTCGGCATTTCCGCGGCAAGCCAACTGCTGCCGCTGGTTGACTACGCCGACCTCGACGGCCCGCTGCTGCTGGCCGCCGACACGGCCGCCGGCGTGCGTTTCGACCGCGGGCAACCGGTCTACCCGGCAATCGACGGCTGCGGCATCACCCTTCGGTAAGCGGGGGGCACACGACCTCGAACACGGCCTCGATTTCCACCGCCACTCCCAGCGGCAGGCACGGCGCGCCCAGGGCGCTGCGCACGCCCCGGCCCGCTTCCGAGCCGAACACGGAAACGAGCAATTCGCTACAGCCGTTGATGACGGCGGGCTGCTGGTCGAATTGGGGCGTCGAGTTCACCGCGCCGAGCAGTTTGACCACCTGCCGCACGCGGTCGAGGGTTCCCAGTTCGCGTCGCACCGTGGCGAGGATACCCAGCGCCGCCAGTTGCGCGGCCGCGTAGCCCGCCGCCACGTCGAGCTGCTCGCCCAGCCGGCCGACAACCAGCGAGCCGTCCGAGCGAACCGGCAGATGGCCGGCGGTGTACAACAGGTCGCCCACGCGCAGTGCGGGGCGGTACACACCCTTCGGCGACGCGGCCGGCGGCATTTCCAGGCCGAGTTCGCCAAGGATCTCCTGCAATCGTCCTTCCGCATTCATGGCGACTCCCCCGCGTCCCGTTCGCTTTCCCACCGGGCCACGTACTGCTGGTCGGGCTCGGACAGCCGGGCGATGGGCAGGGAAACCAGTTTGCCCGAATCGCGTTGCAGTTGCACCCACCCTTTGCGCACGTCCACTAGCTTGGCCTCGATGCGGTGCTCGCCGGTGGCGTCGGTCCAGGTGCGCAACGAATCCGACGCGCCGGCGCCCGCCTGGGGCGCGCCGGCGGCCGCGTCGGGTGCGGGCTTCGCTTCTTGCAGTGCCTTCGCGTCTTCCGCCGTTTGAAAGCCCATGTACTGCCGGCGGATCGTCGCCAGCTCGACTCGGGCCTTCCGGTGGTCGCCGGCGGCCAGCAACTGCCGAACGGCCTCCAGGTCTTCCTCGCCGCGGGCTACAATTTGCGGCTCGTCGCGTTGGAGTTCCGCAAAGATGGCCAGGCGCGGGTTGACGGCCTCGGCCCGCTTGATGTCCTGGTACGCGCGCAGGGCGGGCATGGTCTTGCCTTCGCTCCAGAACCGGCGGGCGTTGGCCAGTTTTTTCCACAGGCCCATCATCTGGTCGGGTGGGACGACCCCGCCGAACTGCGTCAAGGCCACGCCCACCGCGTTGACCAACTGCGGCCGATCCGACTCGTACGGAATGACCCCCAGATACTCGCCCTTCGACGTGCCGAGAAAGAGCATGGGGATGAACCGGCCCGCCCGATTACCCGCCTCCTGACGCAGCTTCGCCAGCAGTGCCGGAGCGGCCCCGTCCTGGGTCGACACCAACACCCGGACGAACGGGCTCAGCTCCCGCGCGCGCATGAACTCCTGGGTCTTCACGCGGCACTTCGGGCAACTGCTGTTCGGGTCGGTCAGCATGACGGCCATGGGCAGTCCCAGCGTGACGGCTGCCTGCGCGGCGTGCTCCATCTCGGCGGTCGTATACCAGCCCGACGGCGAGCGCGGCGGGACCAGTTGGCCCGGTTCGGCGGCCGCGATGTTCTGCCCGGCGGCTTCCGGCGGCGCCTGCGCCGCGACGAAACCCGCCGCGCCCAGCACGGCCGCCACGGCCGCCATACTTCGTAACCACGTTACGCGATACATCGTTCCCCTCCTTCGTTTCACGTTACGGCTCGTACGTTTTTAGGTGCAGGCCGCTTCTATGTCGCAGGCACACGCCGTGTGCCGTCCCCGAACAGGGGCCGGCTGCACCCAAAAACGGACACGGCCACGTTACTCGCGCCAGGGCAATACGTTGGACCGCTTGGCCCAAGCCGCGTACTGCTCCGCCAGGTTCTGGACCACCGTGGGGAATCGGTCCGCCAGGTTGTTCATCTCGGTACGATCGGCCTCCATGTCGTACAGTTCCCACGGCCTGCGATGCCGCCCCACGAGCTTCCACTTGCCGTCGC
>SKZG01000093.1 GCA_007127495.1 Planctomycetales bacterium | reverse complement strand
CGAGGACGGCACACGGCGTGTGCCTGCTACACTGTCGAGGACGGCACCTGGAAAAGGGCGAGCCCCTCTCCTTCCATTATACTCCCCCCGGAACGTGTTCCTACCCCGGACCCGGACCCGGTCGTTTTGTGCAGGCGGGGCGGATTGACCCTCGTTCAGTGCGGCGCACGTCCCAAAAGGTGGTGCAGTGCCGCCTGCAGGTGGGCATTTCGGAAAGTGAAGCCGGTTTCTTCGAGTGTAGCGGGTACAACTCGCTGGCTGGCAAGGAGGAGCGAATCGGCCATTTCACCCAGCGTCGCCCGCGCCGCCATGGCCGGCACGGGGACCAAGGCCGGGCGGTGCAGCACGCGGGCGAGCGTTTGTGCAAATTGGGCGTTGGTCACCGGCTCGGGCGCGGTAACGTTGACCGGCCCGGCCAGGCCCTCGGCCATCAGCACATGATGGATGGCCGCAACGGCGTCGTCCAACCCGACCCAACTCATGTACTGCGTCCCGCTCCCAATGCGCCCACCCGCACCCATGCGGAACGCCGGCAGCATAAGTCGCAGTGCGCCGCCTTGTGGGCTTAAGATCGCGCCGAACCGGAGCGTGGCGACGCGAATTCCGCCGTCGCGCGCCTTGCGAGCGGCGTCTTCCCAGCCGACGCACACCTCGGCCAGGAATCCGTCGCCCCGCGCGCTGGTTTCTCGCAGCGTCTCGTCGCCCCGGCTGCCGTAGAACCCAACGGCGGAAGCCGCCAGCAGCGCCTTGGGCGGGTTGGGCAGCTTCAGCAGGTCGTCGGCAAGCCATTGGGTCACGTCCACCCGGCTGTCGCGGATCTTCCGCTTCTTCTGCTCCGACCAGCGCAGTGCGGCGATGCTCTCGCCGGCCAGGTGGACCACGGCGTCGGCCCCGTCCGCCGGTCCGGCGTCGATGCGGTTGGCGGCATCGCGCCGCAGGGGCACGACCTCGTGCCCGCCGGTGGTGAGCAGGTGCCGCAGTGCCGTGCCGACCATGCCGGACGCGCCGCTGACGGCCACCTTCATGCGCGGGCGGTCGGCATATTGGGCGTGCATGGCGAGGTCGGCGGCCGTGGTATCGTGCCGGTAGCGGAACATGCGTTCGAGTTCGCGGCGCAGGGATCGGCCCTTTAGCAGTCGGCCAACCGGCCCGCCGGGGCATGCGTAGTCGATGCGGTCGGTCAAAGTGCAGGCATCGGGGCCTAACGGCTCGAAGCGGTGGCAATGGTCCCAAAGCGGGAGCGGCCCGCGAATGGCCACGTCGCGGAATTGGTACGGCGGCTGCACGTCGCGATGCTCGGCCACCCACTTCAAACGGATCGGCCCGGCCGGCACGGAAAGCTCCACCTGCGCCCCGTCTTCCAGGCCCCCACTGCGCGACACCACGCGCACGTCGTCCCAAGGCGGCAGGAGGCGTTCCAGCGCCCCCGGGCGGGCGTGCCATGCGAACGCCGCCGCGGCCGCGACGGGCAATTCGACTGATCGAAGAAACGTTTCTTGTTTCATTGGGACCGACTCCTGATTGTTCGGATGCCACTGGCGACAGTGCCACCGTGCAGCCTACGGTATCGGCGCCGTGGGTGTCAAGAGGCCGGGTGTTCGGCGCCACCGGCTGCGCGGCAACCCGGTGGCCCAAAACTTCGGCTGGACTTTCGGCGTCCGATGTGCTAAGCTTGGCCCCATCGTCGGGTATCGGCGGGGCCTGAAAACAGTCAGGTATCTCAACAGCCCGTCGCCGAAGCATCGTCTTCGGCGGCGGGCTTTCTTCTTGCCCGAGCCACAGGGAATGCGATAGGGCGCAGCCGTTCGATAGGGCGAATCGGGCGGATCGGACGGATCGGGCGGATCACACACGAACCGTAGCGAGGCAACCATGCTTTCATCGGCAACCTTTCAGCACATTCAGGAATTACTCGACCGAGGCGAATTGAGCCGGCGGGCGATTGCGCGGCGGTTGGGCGTGAGCCGGAACACGGTGGGTGCCATTGCCCGCGGCGAACGACCCGACTACGACGCGCTGCGCCGCATGCGCGAGCGCCGGGAGGTTCCCGCACCTGCCGGCCCACCGCGGCGCTGCCCGACGTGCGGCGCCATGGTGTACCCGCCCTGTGTGGCCTGCCGCGTGCGCGCGGAGCTTCGAATGGTGGCGCGGTGCGTGCGGCCGGGGCTTTCCGCCGACGACACGGCCCTGGCCCTGCGGCCGCACCACCGGGCGCGTTACGAGCAAGTGCGCGAGCGCCGGCTGGCCGCCGAGGCGCCGAAGTGTGCGTGACGTTGCGCCACCGCGCCGGTGTTCCATCCGGCCGGTCAGTCGGATCGGCCGGATCAGGCGGATCCGTTTTACTCAACCCGTCGAACCGTTCCAAGGAAAGCATCATGCGTAACCGATACCACAAAGCAAAAATTCCGGTCCTGGTGGTCCTGCTGGCCGCTGCCTGCCGGCCTGCGCTGGGCCGGCAGCAAACGACGGCAAGCTGGACGGCATGCGTCGAGGCCACGTGCCGGGTGACTGCGGCCGATGGCGGCCGGGGCACCGGGTGCGCCTTTGAGCGTTCGCAGGGGTACGTGTTTGTGCTCACCGGCGCGCATGTGGCCACTTCGGCCACGGTGCAGTGCGAGTTCTGGCGCGCGGGGCACCAGTCGCGCGCCCTGCCGGGCCGCGTGATCGTACGACACGAAGGGGCCGACGTGGCCGTGGTGGCCGTGGCCGAGAGCGCGTTCGAAGGGCAGCTTCCACCCGTCGTGCCGCTGGCGCCGCCGGGCTGGATCGCCGCGCCCGGCCAAACGCTCGGCTCGGTGGGCTGCGCCGGCGGCGCGTGGGCAACCGGCTGGAAGGGACACGCGCTGGGGTACGAGGGGGGCGATCTGCACTTCCTGCCCGCCCCGGCCAACGGGCGAAGCGGCTCGGCAGTGTTCGACGCGTCGGGCCGTTTCATCGTGGGGCTGGTTCGGGCGCGGTCGGCCGATAGTCGGCGCGGCATCGCCACCTCGGTGCAGGGTATCTACCATGCGCTGGGCAACGCGGCACAACGCAGCGTTGCGGCGGGCGCGGCACTGCCACAGGTTTCGGTTACCCAAGGCGCCGGCGGCCTG
>SKZG01000178.1 GCA_007127495.1 Planctomycetales bacterium | reverse complement strand
TGCGGCATAGAATAATCGGCACAAAGGCCGAGACGCCTTCTTCCGTGGATTCTCAGTATTGCGAAACGGCCGTTGCTACGGCGAACGGATCACCTCCAGTCCGCTGATGCGCGGCTCGCCGACGCGGGGGACGAACTCGATGTTCAGTTCCCGGCCGGCGGTGATGCGGAAGTCGCGCGTGACGGCGCGCCGCGGGCCGCCGGCCTCGCGCACGATGTCGAATCGCTCCAGCGCGGGGCGGCCTTGAACGTGAACGTCGAACACACGCTGCCCGGGCTTCACGTCGTCGAGTTCCGCGAAATGCAGCCGGACGATATGCGGCACCGGCTCTACGGAAGCCTGCTCGGGGTGAACGCGGACGAACCGGCTGCTGAAACGCCGGTAAAGATCGTCGAGGTTGGCGGATAGATCGCCCTCGGCGCCGAACTGCGCCAGCAGCCGGTCGAGCGACAGGCCGTGCCCCTCGAGCACGTGGAGCGGGATGGCCATCTCCACAGCGAGCGTTCCGCCTTCGGTTCCGACCGCGCCGGTCCAGCGGTCGGCCGGAATGTCGTGCCGGGTCGCCTGGAAATGCCACACGCGACCGTACCATTCACTTCGGACGTTCGCCGTCGCGAGGCGGGGCGATGGGGCGTCGACACCGCCACGGACGAGTGTAAGAAGGCTGCCGCTTGCGAGCAGGTCGCGGCGGGCGCCGGAACCGCCGCTGATGTTGCCGTCGCGGTGTTCGGGATCGAAGGCCGAAAGCTGGAACCCGACCGACGGAGCGTCCATCGCCTCGAGTTCCAGCACCTCCAGCGGCAGGAGCGCCTCGACCAGCAGGTGCCCACCGCGGGTGCGCACGGCCACCTCGGCGTCGAGCGCCTCCGACTCGCGCAACTGGTTCAGATTGCGCCGCGTGCGGGTGGTGCCCAATTCGTCGAACACCGTGGGCTCGGCCTTCCGGCCGTCGCGCAGCAGCACCTTGCCCCGGACCATCTGCGCGGTCTCCTCGTCCACGTCGACGATCAATTCGAGGATGCGTTCCAGCTCCACGTTGGCGAACTGTGCGCGCAGGCCGCGGGCGAAGTCTTCCGGCCGTTCCTTCGGCACCTGCATGAACACGGCCAGTCCGCCCTCGGTCCAGGCCATGTGCAGTGTGCCGTGGCCGTCGCCCAGGGCCAGTTCGGCCCCGCGGTCGCGCCAATCGGCGGCCGTGCCGTCCACCTCGACGCCGGCAAACTGCGGCAGAGGCACGACGCTGCTCACCGCCGCGCTGCTTTGCGTGCCGTCGAGCTTCACCCGAAACCGGGCGTACGCTGAACGGCTGGCGTCCTTGAAGAAGACGTTCAGCTCGGTATCGGGGGCCCAGGGTTGCGGCGTTCCGCGGCGGTCGACCCGCGCCTGCCGGGCGAAGCCGAGGTACAGATTGTCGGCATCGTACCGCACCTTCACGCGCCCCTCGTCCGCTAGGCCGCCGGGGTTTTGGGTCATGGGCACGCCAGGGTCGCCGGCCCACGCGGCGTCATCGAGCCGGCCGTCGATTTGCGGGGGGGCGGGCACGGCCGAGGCTAGGGCCGTGGTGATGGGCTCGTGATACACAAGGCTTAGTTGCAGCGCGCGGACGCCCTCCAGTCCCGACGCCGTCATCCACGGCCGGTTCGTGTTCTCCACGACCACCCGGTCCGCGTTCACGCGGTATGGCCCGCCGGCGGGTGCCACGTCGAGCGACATGGGCAGGCTGATGGATTGCGGGAAGGGGCCGAACGAGTGGCCCGTGGCGTACATCATCCGCGCGCGGGGATAGCCGAGCCACAGCATGCCTTCCTCGTCGCGGCGGTCGCCCGGCGCGCCGAAGTTCAGCGCGAGTTGCCGCATTTGCCCCACGCGCGCCTGGTCCATGAACACGGCCCAGTCTTCGTTGCTTCGCCGCCGCGCGGGGGCCATGGCCACGCTGGCGGGAAAGTTGTACGGGCAGAAACAGTCGCCCGTCCCTTCCAGCGAGACGAGGACCCCCAGGGCCGGCGACAGCGTGATCCGGCAGCCCGAGCGGGTGCCCGGCAAATTGCGCATGCCGCTGTCGTCTTCCAGGTCGTACAGGCCCACGGTGCCGGACCGCACCAGGTTCATCGTGGCCGAAGCCACCGTGCCGCTGCACCCGTAGCCGCGCAGGAAGAACAGGTCGCCCTGCTCGCCGGTGATCGGGTTGATGCGCACGGCCAGTTCCTCGCGCCCCTCGGGAATGACCGGAAGCCGCGGAATGTTGCCGTCGTGCCGTTCAAACTGCGGCACCCGGCCCCACTGCCGGGCGTGGGCGGGCAGGTCGGCCGCGGCGGCGCGTTCGACCAGGGCGAGCGGCGCGAGCGAAGGCGCCGCTTCGCCGCGGAGCACGAACGTGGCAGTGCCCGTGCGCCACGGGTCGCGCCGCTGGGTGATCGGAGCCGCGTGGAACATGCGGCGCTGGTCGTCCCGCTGGTACAGCTCGATTTCCGCCGACATATCGAAGCTATCCGGCTCCTGCCCGGTCAGCTTCTCGATCTCGGCCAGCGGGATTCGCAGCCGATAGCCGTCGCCGGCCGGGCGGAGTTCCACCGCGGGCACCGAGGCGCCGTCGAAGCCCGAAAAACGCCGCAGCCGGCCCCGCTTCAGATCGACGATCAGCGGAAACGCGCCCGGCCCCGACGGCAACAACCGCTCCTTGGCCGGGCGGAAGTCGAACCACATGATCCAGCCGTCCTTGTCGTCTTGGGCGGGCGTGGTCGCGGTCAGCCGGATCTCCACCGCACCGTCTGCCCGCCCGACGGCGATGGAACCGCCGTAGTCCCGCTCCTCCGATGCCGCGCGGAAGGTGTGCCGCCCGTCGAGGGAGAACACCGGCGCTTCCACGTTGCCGTAGATGCGCTGGAGTTCGCCGGTTTGCGCGTCGAGTTGCATGACCGCCCCGCCAATGCCGATATACGCATGGTCGTCGTCGCCGGCCACGTGCCGGTAGCCCGGCGCATAGTAGTTCCAGAGTTCCCTGCCGCTGTAGGCGTCGATGGCCATGACGTAGCCATCGCCCAGGTGGTACACGCGCCCGGCGGCCGGCACGGGCGGGGGCAGGTCGGCTCGGTG
>SKZG01000331.1 GCA_007127495.1 Planctomycetales bacterium | reverse complement strand
TCGACCTGGTGGCCGAGGTGGCGCAACGCTGGGTGCAGTCGCACGACGCCCAGTGGGTGCTGCTTGGCACCGGCGAGCCGAAGTACCACCGGCTGTTCCGCACGCTGGCCGACCGATTCCCGCGAAAAGTGGCCGCCAGGCTGGAGTTCTCCAACGCGCTGGCCCATCGCATCGAGGCCGGGGCCGACATCTTCCTCATGCCCAGCCGGTACGAGCCCTGCGGGTTGAACCAGTTGTACAGCCTCCGCTACGGCACGGTGCCGGTGGTGCGGGCAACGGGCGGGCTGGCCGACACGATTCTCGGCGTTCCGGAAGGCGCCGCCGAACCGGGCGAAGCCAACGGATTCAGCTTTTCCGAGTACAGCCCGCTCGCTCTGAACGAAACCCTGCACCGCGCCTGCGAAGCCTACCGCAACCGGCCGTTCTGGCAGAAGCTGGTTACGACGGGCATGCGACAGGACTGGTCGTGGGCCCGCAGCGCCGGCGAGTACGTGAAGCTTTACGAAACCACCATGGAGCGGGCCCGACAACCGGTTGGGGTCTGACATGAGGCCGCCCATGCGGCGGGCATAGCCCACCCCACGAACTGGAAGACGCTCGTCCCGAAAGGATCACGGGAGCTACGGATAGCCATGCACGACATCTCACTGGCCTTCTTCTGGCATCAACATCAGCCGTACTATCCCGACGATTTGAACGGCGAGAACCTGATGCCGTGGGTACGCCTTCACGGCACGAAAGACTACTGGGGCATGGCCACCCTGCTGGCCGAGGTGCCCGAGCTGCACGCCACGATCAACCTGGTGCCCAGCCTATTGAAGCAGATACGCGCGTACACCGAGGCGGGCCGCGAAGATGCCCACCTGCGCGTTTCCCGCCTGCCCGCCGACGGCCTCTCGGCTGACGACATGCACTACCTTCTCGATAATTTTTTCATGGTGCATGCCGACCAGATGATCCGGCCCTACCGCCGCTACAGCGACTTGTACAAGAAGCGCGGCCTGGGGGTCGATACGGCCGAACGCGCCCGCAAACGCTTCAACAAGCGCGACATCGTCGACTTGCAGGTATGGTCGAATCTGGTCTGGATCCATCCGTTGGCTTTCGAGCGCGACGCGGAACTAGCCGAGTTCCGCGCCAAGGGGCGGCACTGGACCGAGAAGGAAAAGCAGTGGCTGCTCGACAAACAAATGGAGTTGCTGCGCGAGGTCATCCCCTTGCACCGCACCTTGATGGAACAGGGGCAACTCGAGCTGACCACCACACCCTTCTATCACCCGATCCTGCCGCTCTTGTGGGACAAGCGGCTGGCGCGGCGGGCGATGCCCGACGTCCAGTTGCCCAAACACCTGGAGAGCCATGGCGAGGATGCCGGGGAGCATATCCGCCGCGCCGTCGCGTACCACGAGGAGGTGTTTGGTGAAAAGCCGCGCGGCATGTGGCCCTCCGAAGGCTCCGTGTGCCAGGGCATCGTCCCGCACGTCGCCGATGCCGGGATCCAGTGGATCGCCACCGACGAGGAGATTCTTTCCTGCTCGACGGACGGTTGGGTTTCCCGCGACAGTGCCGGCTACCTCCGCAACCCGGAAATGCTGTACCGCCCCTGGCGCGTCGACGAGCAGGGCCGGCACCTGCAGATCGTCTTTCGCGACCACGCCATGAGCGACCAGATCGGGTTCCATTATCAGCGGTTCGACGCCGACCACGCCGTGGCCGACTTCTTCGGCAAGATCGAGGCGATTCACGGCGCCACGGCCGGGAAGACGGGCCACCGGCCGGCGCTGGTCAGCATCATCCTCGACGGCGAAAATTGCTGGGAGTATTATCCCAACGGCGGTGTCGATTTTCTGCGCAAGCTCTACCGGCAGGTGGCGCAGCACGCGAACATTCACCCCGTACGCATCGGCGACTACCTCAGCCGGCACCCGGCCACCGACAAGCTGGGCCACCTGTTCCCGGGAAGCTGGATTCAACACAACTTCGGCATTTGGATCGGCCATCCCGAGTGCAACCGCGCGTGGGACGCGCTGTGCGAAACGCGGCGATTCTTAATCGAGCAGGAGCGCCGGGAGGCCAAGCCGCCCGAAAAGCTCGCCCAAGCGCGGGAGGAACTGCTCATCGCTGAAGGGAGCGACTGGTTCTGGTGGTTCGGCGATTCGCACAGCAGCGCTCAGGACACGCTGTTCGACCGCCTCTTCCGCAAGCACCTGCAGAACGTGTATGCGGTGCTGGGCGAGGAGGCGCCGGCGGAATTGGCCAAGCCCATTTGCCAGGAAGGCACGCACGTGCGGGCGTACACGGACCCGACCGGGCTGCTGAAGGTGAAGGTGGACGGGCGGCGGACGTACTTCGAGTGGATCAACGCCGGGCATCACCGATGCAGCGGGGCGCGCGGCGCCATGGCCATGACCACCGATAGCCTGGTTTCCGACCTGTACTTCGGGTTCAGCCCCGAGGAGCTTTATTTGCGGTTGGACGCCCGCGGCGGCACGTTCCGCGAGCAGCTTGGCGACGTTGACGCGCTGAAGGTCGTCTTCCTCGACCCGGAAGGATTCGAGCTGGTTGTCGGCCACCCGGCGCGGAAGGAGCCTTCCGTGCAGCTTCTGCATGACGACATTCCGGTGACGGAGCCGGGTGCGGCGGCGGCGGGCGACCTGCTGTTCGAGCTTTCGGTTCCGTTCCGAAGCCTCGCCGTGGCAACGGACGACCGCCTCCAGTTTTATCTGGAACTGCTCAAGGGCGAGCAGGCCGTGGAGCGCATTCCGTATGAAGGCGCCATCGAAACCCGCGTCCCCTCGCCCGACTACGAACTGATTATGTGGCAAGCGTGACAACGTGGGATAAGCTTCCAGCTTGTCAGGCAGTGGAGAAAAGCTGGAAACTTCTCTCACGAGATTGACAGGCTGGAAGCCTATCCCACGGACCTTGAAGCAGACGTTCCCATGCCCGACTTACGCAAAGACCCGATCGTGGGCCGGTGGGTGATCATCGCCACCAGCCGCGCGAAGCGACCGCACGATTTCGATTCCACGCCGCAGCGGCAGCGCGGCCGGTTCTGCCCTTTTTGCGCGGGGAACGAGCAGACAACGCCCAACGAAAT
>SKZG01000070.1 GCA_007127495.1 Planctomycetales bacterium | reverse complement strand
TGCCATCGATTGGATTCGGATTCACGCGCCCATTGTCGGGCCCATGTCGCGGAAAGTGACCATCAGCCGGTCGATTCGAACGCTGGGCACCATGCTACGAAGCGGGGTGCCGATTATGGACGCTATCAAGCTGGCTGGCGAAGTGTCCGGCAACTATTACTACGAAGTCCTTTGGGAACATGTGCTCGGCGAGGTCACTGCCGGCCGACGCCTGTGCGAGGTACTCAACGGCAACCCCCTGTTCCCGCGCGTGCTCGTGCAGATGATCGCTTCGGGGGAAGAATCCGGAAAGCTCGACAGCGTTCTCGAACGTGTCAGCGTGTACTACGATCGGGAAGTGGAAACGGCCATCAAGGCGACCACCAGCATGATCGAGCCCATCATGATCGCGGTGATGGGTGTCGTGGTGGGAACCATCGGCTTGGCGCTGTTGCTACCCATTTTCAGTCTCAGCCGCCAGCCGTAATACGGGGGGAATGCGCGCACCCCAAGCGACCTGTACGCCTCGACGGGGCAAAAGCGAAGGCTACCCTGTGCTAAGGGGTACCCAAGAGGCGGGTACGCCGGGAGCGCCGTTCGGCACGGAGCCTCGCACGGCGTTTGGTTTCGCTCGGCTTCTCATAATACTCGCGGCGACGCATTTCCTTCTTAATGCCGCTTCGTTCAACCAGTTTCCGGAAGCGCCGCACAGCCTCCTGAATCGACTCACGTTCCCGCAACGTCAGTTTGACCACTCAATACTCCTTGTTGTTTTGTGAAATGTCTCTTACAGAACCCACAGTAATGCCGACACATCGACTCATGTATCGGGCATTTTTCCAATATACACCACGACATACGGTGCTGTCCACCCTTTATCGGCTCCGAATCGTGAAATTATCGAGATCGTCCCCGCCACTCGTCTATTCCCGCCCGGTTCTTCGTCATGGCAACCGTTAGACGCCCTTCACACGGAGCGACGCGAGCCATCCTTCGGGGGCTTCGATCACCTGTTGACCGTGGCTGGTTGGCTGGGAGGACCGGAGGATGAGTCCGGCCATGAGCGGCTGGCCCTCGATCTTGAACAGCCCCGCGATGGTGCTCCACGGTGAGCCCTTCCCGCCCTCGCCCGGCAGGCGGCAGTGCTGAAACACGGTGTGGGCAAAGCCCTTGGCGCTCATCTGGGGCGGCCAGCGGCGTACCAGCGGGCGATGGGTATCGACCACGCGGGCCAAGCCGGGCAGGATGGCGTCGTAGATATCGGCCAGTTCGTCGTCCGGCGGCAGCGCCCGCACACGGCCCGCCGGCGCCACGACAACAGCGGCCAGCCGGACAGGGGTGTTATAGAACTCCAGCACTGGGGCGCCCGCCGGAGGTCCCTGATTGCCCAAGCTCATCACGTTGATCGTCAGATCCGGCGCTTGCTTTGATCGGGCCCGCCTCTTGGCAAGCACCTTCAGCACGACGTATAGCACAATGACAACCACCAGGGCGACAATCACCCATTGAAGCCAGTTGTCCGGCAATGTTCCCGCAGCGTCCTTGAACCTATCGAGCTGCCCTTCAATGTCGATTCCGTTTTGCATGCCTTGATACCCTTAAACAACGGTTGGATTTCCTGCGAGCCGGTGTAAGCCCCTGGCTTTTCCTTTCAGACGCAAACAGCCTCTGTTTCAGGGACGCAGGAAACCGTCCCCTTGAACAGTTACCAGTAGACTAGCACCCGGTGTAGCCTACGGCAAGGGTTCTGCGGGCTCTCGCCGGCTGGAACAGTCGCCTGCACCCGGTTAACGACTATCTTTTCCGGCCTAATACTCGCCGCGGCTTAAAACTGCGCATTTCCGTAGGATGGGCTTTAGCCCGTCCAAGCGAAGACGGACAAGAATGTCCATCCTACAAAAGCGCAAAAACGGCACGCGGCAAGTATATCTTTTCCGGCCTGCTTGCGGAGCAGTGCAGTAAAACGCTACACTATAATCTGTTAGGAGTGGTGCCTCTCGACGTGGGGGGCGGAGGTCATGCCGGATTCCCCTAGAACGGGTGGATGGCATTTCCTGTAGGGTATGCCACTCCGGCGGTCTTTTCACGCCTGAACGCAACACTCACGCGCAGCCCGCCCTTACGGGGGCATAATCCCGTGCGTTTGCCCTTAGGGGATAGGTCCGTGTCGGAACTTGCTTACCTGGTGATTCGCGAAGGTACCAAGTGGAGCGACGTGTTCCGGCTGGTTCCAGGCCAGTCGGTAACGATCGGACGCGCACCGACCAATCAGGTCATCATCAAGGACGAACGGTGCAGCCGAACGCACGTCGAACTGTTCATGTCGGGGGGCAAATGGATTCTCCGCGACTTGGACAGCCGGAATGGGACGCTCGTCGGCGACACTCGCGTGACCAGCGATTGGCCCCTGTCGCCCGGCGACACGATTCGCATCGGCCGTTCGCAACTGGTGTTTGTCCATCGGCTGGCCGACGCCTTCACGGATTCCAGCACGATCATTACTCGCCCCAAGCAACCCAAGCAGGGCACCGTGCCGTCCGACGACGATTCCAGTGTGCTGGCCGCTTGTGAGCCTACCACGATCACGCATCGGCGGGGGCAAACGAAGTTTCTGGAGGCCGGCGAAGAGGATGCCAGCGGCACTTCGAAAATCGGCCGTGCCGCCGCGAAGCTGTGCCGATTGGCTTTCGAGTTGGCCAAGGCGCCTCACTTGGTCGCTTTGGCCGAAGTGGCGTTGACCGGACTGGTCGAAGGGACGCAAACCGACACTGCGGCCCTGTTGCTGGTGCCGCGCAACTTTCAGGGCGAAGCCACGGGCGACGATTTGGAAGTGATTGCGTCGCAATCGACTTCATCCAGACGTTACCATCGGGTGTCGAACCTGCTTTCCACCACCGTGATGCGCGAGGGCGAAGCGGTACTGGCCCGAAACATTATGGGCGACAGCACGCTCGGCAGCCGCGACAGCGCCGGTGAAATCTATACAACAAGCGTTCTCTGTGCGCCCGTCCGCCGGGGACGGCGCGTGTTCGGGGTGTTCCATCTCTATTCCACCGACGAGCACCTGGTGCCCGACCCCGACGACCTCGAGTTCACCCTCGCCGTGGCCGACACCGTGGCCGTGGCGCTGGAG
>SKZG01000505.1 GCA_007127495.1 Planctomycetales bacterium | reverse complement strand
GAAGACAAGACCATCTACCGCAAGAACCTGCGTCGGGTGGTGTACGTATTTGCCGATGTGGCCGGCCGCCCGCCCGCTGACGCCATTATCGACATCCTCTTCGACCAGAAGCCGGACGGGGACTGTCCCAATTTTCGCGGCGCCACCGCCGCAGGCAGTACTCCGCCCGTGGAAGCCGCGAAAATGGGACTGTCCCCTTTGCCTGCGCCGCGCCCCATCGCCGCCCGCACCTGGCTCCGCCCTGGCGGTGGCGTGCCCTGGGCCATGCCACCCGGCTTCACCGCCGAGTGGGCCGGCGAGGGCGAGTGGAAGATCACGCTCGACGTGTTCCGCGACCTCGGCCTGGCGTTCGCCGCGGCCCTGGCAGGCATCTTCGTCATCCTCATGTTTCAGACCGGCTCGCGCCTGCTGCCGGTGGTGATCATGCTGGCCATTCCGCTGACGCTCATCGGCATCATGCCGGGCTTCTGGCTGCTGAACCTGATTGTTGACCGGCCCGTGGGCGGTTACCCGAACCCCGTGTTCTTCACCGCCACGGCCATGATCGGCATGATTGCCCTGGGCGGCATCGTGGTGCGGAACTCGGTCGTGCTGATCGACTTCATCAACCAGGCCGTGGCCGAGGGCCTTCCCATGCGCGAGGCGGTCATCCAAAGCGTGGCTGTGCGCACGCGGCCTATCGTCCTCACGGCCGGCACCACGCTGCTGGGCAACTGGGTGATTACCCTCGACCCCATCTTCTCCGGCCTCGCGTGGGCCATCATCTTCGGCATACTCACTTCCACCGTGTTCACCCTGCTGGTCATTCCGGTGGTGTACTGGCTGATTTACGGGCGCGCGGCGGAAATCAACCCGGGCTGAGCGAAGTCAACCAGCTCAGTCCGACGCCGCGATGGCACGCAGCTTGTATATGAGCGCCCGACGGCTGATGCCGAGTTTCTTGGCGGTCTGGGTGCGGTTCTGGCCGCACTCCTCCAGCGTGGCGAGGATGGTGGCCCGTTCAACCTGCGAAAGGCGCCCCGTATCGGCCGGCGCCTCGCCGGCATCGCCCGACGTGGCCAGCTTTGGCGGCAAATGCTCCGGCAGGACGACGTCGCCGCGGCACAGCAGGCAGGCCCGCTGCACGGCGTTGCGCAGCTCGCGCACGTTTCCAGGCCAGTGGTGCGTCAGCAAGTTTTGCGCCGTCTGGGGCGAGAGCCGCACAGGGCTGCCGGCAAACTCAGCAGCAAAGCGGCGCGCCAAGGGAAGGATGTCGTCCCGGCGCTCCCGCAACGGCGGAACAATCAGCTCGACCACGTTGATCCGGTAGTAGAGGTCGTCGCGGAACGCGCCCTGCTCGACCGCCTCGCCCAAGTCGCGATTCGTAGCGGCGACCAGGCGCGTATCGACCGGTATGGGCACCTCGCTGCCGACCGGCGTTATTTGGCCCGACTCCAACGCCCGCAGCAGCTTTGGTTGTAGGGCGAGCGGCAATTCGCCAACCTCGTCGAGGAACAGCGTGCCTCCGTCGGCGGCGCGGAAGAGACCTCGGCGTTCGGCCTGAGCGCCCGTGAAGGCGCCCTTCGTGTGGCCGAACAATTCGCTCTCGATGAGCGATTCCGGCAGGCCGGCGCAGTTGGCCGCGACCAACGGGCCATCGGCGCGTGGGCTCCAGCCGTGGATCAATTGTACGACCATTTCCTTACCGGCACCGCTTTCGCCGGAAACGAGCACCGGGACGTGCGAGGGCGCCACCACGGCCGCGGTTTCCACGACACGTCGCATTGCGGGGCTCTTGCAAACGAACCCAGCCGGCAACGCCGGCACGTCGACCGAGGCGGGCCAGGCGCCCTGTTGGTCCGACAAACCCAGGGCGTCAAGGATGGCGGACCGCAGCTCGTCGAGGTCGACAGGCTTGGCCAAATAGTCGTCGGCA
The DNA here is from genome assembly GCA_007127495.1 of Planctomycetales bacterium. Lineage (GTDB taxonomy): Bacteria > Planctomycetota > Planctomycetia > Pirellulales > Thermoguttaceae > PWXP01. The sequence continues at coordinate 1,198 of SKZG01000505.1, read as the reverse complement.
CCGCTTTTCAGCGCGGCAACCGCCTGCCGCAAGTCGGCATGCGCGGTAATCAGCATGACGCGAAGCGCGGGATGCCGTCTGCGCGTTTCGGCCAGCACGTCGATCCCGCTGATGCCGGGCAGGCGGACGTCGAGCAACACGAGGTCGGGCATCTGGAGTTCGATGCTTTCAAGGGCCTCTTCGCCAGTTGTCGCCTCACGAACCGCCAGGCCGAGCGACTGCACGAACCCGCCAAGCAGTTGCCGCTGGGAGGCATCGTCATCGACGACTAAGACCTTATGTTTCTTCTGTGTCATGGGTCGCCCGTTCCGAGTCCATCGAGCCAGAAGCACGATCCTCCGCCGGACCGAGCCCTATAGCCCGCCTGCCAGCCGTGTGCGACGGCAATCCGCCGCACAATGGCCAATCCCAGGCCGGTGCCGCCCCGGCGCGTGGTGAAATAGGGCGTGAACAGTTTATCGACAACATGGCTTGGCACGCCCGGGCCGCGATCGGCGACTTCCAATCGCCATCGGCCATCATGGCCCGGAATCAGGCGCATTTCAACCGTGCCCCCCGGCGGCGAGGCCTGGACCGCGTTTTGGACCAGGTTGAAAAGCGCCTGCCGGAGTAGTTCCCGGTCAGCTCGCACGCGGGGCTCATGTTCGAGCGTGGTACGATCCAGTTCGATTCCCTCGCTCTGCAGGTCCGGTTCCAATAAGGCCGCCAACTCGTCGGCCAGTGTGCGCAAAGGCACGTCCTCCACCCGTGGTTCCGCCGGGCGGGCGAAGGCGAGGAACTGGTTGATCCGAGCCGTGAGCCTGTCGCACTCCTCGACGATTGCGCGCGAACGCTGCTGCGGCTCGTCGATGCCGGCGTCGGGCGCGGCCAAACGCTGGGTCCAGCCGCGGATGAGCCCCAACGGGTTCCGCGTTTCGTGGGCCAGTCCGGCGGCGGCCTGGCCCAGTTCGCGAAGATATCGGGCCTCGCTTTCGAGGAGCTGTTCGCGGCCGCGCGCCTCGGCTAAGCGGAAGGTCGTGTGCCACACCAACGCGAGGAAGAAGAGAACCAGCGCACCGGCCGTCACAATCGAAAGCCGCGTCAGCGCCGCTCGCCGGCATTGCTCCGCCACGGGCTTCGCGTCGAGCATCAGCAGGGCAGTGAACTTGCCGCCCTCGACGAACGGCGCGGGCTCTTGGAAATCGGGAGCGTCCTCCCG
>SKZG01000189.1 GCA_007127495.1 Planctomycetales bacterium | reverse complement strand
ACGCAATTATACTTCCAATATCGTCGCGAGCACAATGGATTAGAGTGTGCAAACTGCGATCAGACTCGATCCTTGACACTGTGACCCGGCGGTACCACACCAGAAACGACACAAACGCGACCCCCCCTAAAAGGATCATCGCACCCCCTGTCCAGGTAGCAAACATCCATACGAGCAAACTACCAACAAGATTGATTCCTGCAGTGAAAAGAATGCCTTGGAGTCGAATTAACCATCCCAACGGCCCTCTCTTCCACTCGTCCAGGGCGTTCACGTCGCGATAGTGCTGCGGTTGCCTTGGTGCCCCCATGAGAATGGCCTCTGCCATGAGCCGTGCTTTAAGATGACCGCATTATGGGCAGCTCGATGCAGGGTGTCAATAGTCTCATCGCACGGGGGCCGTAAGATTGTTTCTGCCGCTCGCCTAGAGTGACAGGCGTTGTCGCCCCCGGTTGTCGTTGCCATTTTTGTCGGCTATAATGCGGCCGTTCGTGGGTATAGTTCTTCAAGGAGAAAATTGCGATGAGAACGTCACGGTTGTCTTGGTTCGGCGGCTGTGCCCTTTTGCCGCTTGCATTGATGGTGGTAATGATCGCCGGATGCGGGCCGGCGGAGGCGCCCAGGCCCGCCCAGGTGGAAACGGAACCTGCCGAGGACACGGCAGATGAGCCGCCTCCCGGCGTGGAGCCCGAAGCCCCCCGTGCCGACGAGGAGGCCGCCGCAGCCCTGCCGGTAATCCCGCTGGGTTTGCCCGACCTCCCCATCCCGGAGGACAACCCCATGACGCCCGAAAAGGTCGAGCTGGGCCGTCTGCTGTACTTCGACACGCGGGTCAGCAGCGATGGCACCATTTCGTGCGCCACGTGCCACGATCCGCAGATGGCTTGGACGGAGCATCGGCCGACCAGCGAGGGCATCACCGGCCCCGATGGGCACCCGCAAGTGGGGGGCCGCAACTCGCCCACCATCATCAACGCGGCCTATGCCCCGAACCAATTTTGGGACGGCCGCGCTGCGACGCTCGAGGAGCAGGCCGTCGGGCCGGTGGGCAACCCGATTGAAATGGGAAGCTCCATGGATACCGTCATCCTTGCGTTCAATGAAATCGAGGGATACCGCGAGCGGTTCCAGCAGGTTTTCGGCACCGACGTGACTGAGGACGGCTTCGCCAAGGCCATTGCCGCCTTCGAGCGGACGATCCTGAGCGGCAACTCGCCTTACGACCAGTACAAGGCCGGCGATGAAGACGCTCTGACCGACGCTCAGAAGCGCGGCATGGCCGCCTTCGACGACTATTGCGCCGTGTGCCACGCTCCGCCGCTTTTCAGCAACTTCCAATTCCACAACGCCGGCGTGGGCGCCGACCTGCCCGAGCCCGACCCGGGCCGTATGGACGTCACCGGCGAGGAGCGCGACCGAGGCCGAATGCGCGTTCCGGCGCTGCGCGAAATCGCCAAGACGCATCCCTACTTCCACAACGGCAGCGTGGAAACCCTGGAGGAAGCCGTTGCATTCATGGCCAAGGGCGGGCAGGACAATCCCAACCTTTCCATCCAAATGCGGGCGCTTCAGGGGCGGGTTTCCGAGGAGGAAGTGGCTGACCTGGTCGAGTTCCTCAAAGCCCTGTCCGGCGAATTCCCCGTTATCGACCCGCCGGACGAGTTCCCGCAGTAGCGAGCCGTTTCCCCTCCGAATCGCGGGCAACCGGCGAAAGAACCGAGCGACGGGGCGACTTGCGCAAGCGCCCCATCGCCCCTGAGAGGCTGTAGCTCAGTTGGTAGAGCAACGGACTTTTAATCCGTAGGTCTTGGGTTCGAGCCCCAACAGCCTCACTTGCCGGCCGGTGGGTGCGTTAGGCAATTCGATGCGAAGGAAGAGCCGAACTAGCTTTCCCCGCCGGCTCCAGCCCAATGTCCATTCCCCTTCAACTTGGCGAAGAACAATCGCAGCATCCAAGGCAACAGGAAACCGTCTCGGATAATCGAGACTCCTGTCTTCGACTACGCCTGAATATGAAAGAACTGATTATCGTCGGTGGTGCCAACGGTGCTGGGAAGACAACCTTTGCCCTGGAGTACGCCTCTCGACATAATTGCCTCTACCTTGGGGCCGACGCGATCGCCGCAGAGCTTGCGCCAAATATGCCAGAACTCGTCCCTGTAGCGGCCGCCCAAGAGTTGATGCGGCGACTCGCTTCTGCACTGGAGGGCGAAGGCGTCGTGGTCCTAGAATCGACGCTGGCCGGGCGTACGTTGCGACACGTGATTCGTAGAGCGCACGATGCCGGCTTCAAGGTCACGATCGTGTACCTCTTCCTCGATTCCCCCAACACCTGCGTGGCACGAGTCAAGGAGCGGGTGCAGAAAGGCGGACATTCCGTCCCCGAGACGGATATCCGGCGGCGATTCCGTCGCAGTGTCCGCAACTTCTGGCGGTTGTACCGGCCATTGGCGGATCATTGGGTGCTGGTGTACAATGCGGGTAACGAGCCGCTGGATATTGCGGCCGGAACGGCCGAGGAGGTATCTGTCCGGGATACTGAGCGGTACGCCGCCTTTACACCCTGGCTTGAGGAAGGGAGCGATGGCTGACATTCTGCACGATAGAGAGACTTATCAGAAGATCGAGGAGTTGATGCGGGTCTGTCGTTCCGCCGTCCGCAAGGCACAGGCGGAGAGTCGACGGCTCGGGGTAGCGAACGTGTATTCCTTCGAGGGGCACCTCTACTACGAGCTCCCGAACGGCGAGTACTCCTACAATGCACCCGCGTCGGCGCAAGTGGCTGTGCGTAACTAAACGTTCGAGTTGACCGCCCACTTTCAACGGCGCGGCTGACTCTCCCCCACCGGCTCCAGCCGTGCCACTTACTTTGCCCTCCCGCGGGGAGGGTGAAGTCGAACTTGAAGTCAAGAGCAAGTGGCATTGGGCTCCAGCCCGTGGCGCAGGGCCATCACCATGAAGAACGTTGCTACCTATCCGAAGATCACGAAAGTACACACCAAGCCGGGCAAGACGTTGCTGGTGGAGTTCGACAATGGGGATCGCAGGGTGTACGACTGCAAGCCGCTGCTCGACAGCGAGGTCTTCCGGCCTCTGGAAGACGAGACGCTGTTCCGGT
>SKZG01000264.1 GCA_007127495.1 Planctomycetales bacterium | reverse complement strand
GTGCCGCCGGCCGGAGTGGGCGGAGCGCGAACTCCGTTATGTGATCGAAATGGGCCCACTGACCGACCATCTTACCGTTCTCGCCGCCCACAACCTCGCGCGGATGCTCCACGACCGCGGCGAACCATTACGGGCCGCGCAGGTGCTGGGAACGCTCGTCGAACAGATCGAAAAGAATCCGAACCTGGCCGATCCGTTTGGCCCGAACCTGCGAATGTTTCGCGGCCGGATGCACTACCTCTACGCCTGCCACTACCATGAGCTGAAGGACTACGCCCAGCAGCGCAGCCATCTGGACAAGGCGCTGGCCGACGATCCCGGTGAACTCGACGCCCTGATCGCCCGGTATCGCCTGCCGCAACGCGACGAGTCGTATCATCAGGAAACACTGGAGCTGATTCGTTCTGCGGCCGATACGCTGCGCGAGAACATTGCCAACCAGCCTGACGAAGCCGTCTGGTATAACCAGTTCGCCTGGCTGATCGGCAATACGGAAGGCGACTTCGACGAGGCCCTGCAGTATTCCCGCAAGTCGCTGGAGCTGAGCCCGAATGAAGCCGCCTACTACGACACCCTCGCCCACGTGTACTTCGCCAAGAAGGACTACGCCAACGCGGTGAAGCACCAGCGGCGGGCGGTCGAACTGGAGCCGCACTCGAAGCTCATCGGCGATCAGCTCGACGTGTTCCTCGCGGCCTTGAACGCGCCGTAGATCTTCTTGAATGTAGTAGGCACTCGCCGTGTGCCGTCCCTGTAGTAGGCACTCGCCGTGTGCCGTCCCGGAAGCCAAGGCTGTCTTCACCTAGAAACGGAAGAGCCAAGCTGGGCGGACCGCCTCGCCGCGAACCGCTACGCGACGTGACCCGGCGGAAGCGCGGGCAACCGGAAGACCGATTGGCTCTTCACGATGGCGTAGTCGTCCGGGAACGTGTGAAACGCTTGCACCATGAGGCTCCGGTTGCGGGTTTCGACGTGGATGTAGCTGAGGGCGCCCAGCGCAATTCGGCCGCTCGAATCGAACTTGTGCAGCATCCCCTGCCGCTCGCCGTCGAACGCCAACTCTTCCTGGAACAGCCAGAAGATTTCCGGCTCCACCGGCTCGAGTTGGAAGTCGACCTGGTACGAAACGCCGCCGCGGCATTCGACACCGTCGCTGCGGCTTCCCTTCAAGCGATACGAGATGAGTCGCCTCCGTTCGGGCAAGGGATGCTGGGCCGAGGCGGCCACCTCCGTGAGCGTCATCCCACCGTACCGCCACGTCACCACGTGACCGGCACTGGTAATATCGACCTTCGCTTCGTATTTGCCTCGCTGCACGGTGCGGGAAGCATGGACCTCGAACAACTCCGGATGCAGCGGTCGGCCATATAGCCGGAAGACCAACTCCGCAACCTTCGGCCGGACAGTGAGCACAACGAGTATCCTCTTCTTTCCTGGAACGTCGAACGCAATCGAACGGATACCGTCTCTCGCCGTCAGCGAAAACGCCGCCCGCTCCGATTGTGCTCAGGCTCCGTATGACAAGGCTCCGATGGGAGCGCAATAAGTTCCAAACCAAAAGTGTATTATAGGCACATCGCGGCCAAGTCGCCAAGGGGGTTTTTCTGGCTCTTCCGTTTCTAGGTGCAGGCCACGCTAATGTAGTAGGCACACGCCGTGTGCCGTCCTTGAAACCAAGGCTGTCTGCACCTAGAAACGGAAGAGCCGTTTTTCTTCAGGTCAGGCGAATACTCCCACGAGAAGGTTGTAACCGGCGTGGGCGCCTGCGGCAATGCCGAATCCGCGGTACACAAACAAGACCGAAAAGAAGACGCTCGCAAGAAACCGGAAGAAAAAATCGAACCAGACGAACGGATAGCCTCCCGGACCCACATGATGGGCTGCGGAGAACAGCAGGCTCGTGATGACGACGGCCGCGACAAAGCTGACTTTCGGTTTCACGCCCAGTGCCCGCAATCCCCATGCCATCGGAAGCAGCAATAGCAGGCGAAACAGCAACTCCTCGTAGATACCGGCCCCCAAAAACCCCACCGCGCGAGCCATGGTCGAGGTCACACTCAGCGACACCGTGACGGTCAACTGTGCAAAAAGCATGCCCTGCGCGTACAGGATCAGTCGCAGGCACACGGCCAGGGCAGCGCACTCGGCGGCCATGGCCGGAATCAGGCCGCGAGAAAGCTGCCAGGGCTCTCGCGTCAGATAGTGCCAGGCCACGAGGGCCGATACCGTCAGAGTGGGCAACAAAAAATACTGGCCAAAACCGAGCATTTCCAGCAATTGGCGTAGCCAAACGTCTGCCCCGTTTCGCACTTGCCCGGCGCCCAGCACGAGCACTCCCGCCTCGTACACCACCAGTAGCGGTGCAATGAAGACCAGGCTGGCCAGGGGCCGCCTCGACTGCACCCAGTAGGTTTCGGCGAACCGGGCAATCGGATTGTGCAAAGGTGTCGAGGGGGTCGTCATATTCGTTCCACCGTACCAACCCACCCCGCCACCTGACAAGCCCAGTTGCCCGGCATTGATCTCGCGAAGCGCCAGCACTGCCTGCATCGGTAGCCGATGTCGTAAGACTTCGCTATTTGAATGTGCAGTCCGAAGTCCCCGAGTTCAGCTATCCGTTTCCCCGCCAGATCACGGCCCAGCGCGGTGTGCATTGTTCTCATTTTGCCCCGACTTCCTATCTTGTGCTCCTGCCTCGTCGGCAGGATGGTTTCACCGCCGTCCGGACGATCTTTTTTTGAAAATCGCGACGAATTACACAATATCGGTATAGACTCGCATTTTGGAGCATGGTTAAAATGCCGCCCGTAAATGTCAGCGTGGGCTGGCAGTAGAGGCTAATCGGAGGGCGACCCGTGTAGGGGCCCCCACCATGTCTTGCTGCGAGGGTGCGGTCTTTGCCCGGCCGGGCACGCCGGTTCTCTTGCAGGGTAACGTTCAAGGAGGGACGTTTTATGTTCACTAGGCACGCGATGGTGTTCAGGTACCTGGGTTTGGCAGCGGCGCTTGCCGCCGGCACAATTTCAGCGCTGGCGTTCGGAACCGAAGCGCTGCCCACTCCGGGCGAGGTCCCAGATGTGGAAGCCGTGGTCACGACGGAACAGGCGCCCACACCGGCACCAGCGGC
>SKZG01000496.1 GCA_007127495.1 Planctomycetales bacterium | reverse complement strand
GAGACCAACCCCACCGGTCCGCCCATTCCCGGTTTGATCGGATCCGGTCCGGCCATGGAGCAGGTATACCAGCTTACCCGGCAGGTGGCCCGCTCCAATGCCTCGGTGCTTTTGCTGGGCGAGACGGGCACGGGCAAGGAGCTGATCGCGAAGGCCGTCCACCGGCTCAGCCCGCGCGGCAGCGGCCCGTTCGTGCGCGTCAATTGCGGCGCCCTGGCGGAGAATCTTCTGGAAAGCGAGTTGTTCGGGCACGTGCGCGGCGCGTTCACCGGCGCCATCGACAACCGCACCGGCCGGTTCGAGGCCGCCCACACCGGCACGGTCTTCCTGGACGAAATCAACTCGACCACCGCGAAACTTCAAGTGAAGTTGCTGCGCGTGCTCCAGGAGCACGAGTTCGAGCGGGTGGGCGATACGCAAACGATTCGCGTCGATACGCGCGTGATTGCCGCCAGCAACCGCGACCTCATGGAAGAGATTGCCGCGGGGCGGTTCCGCGAGGACCTGTACTACCGCCTAAACGTGGTCACGATTTACCTGCCGCCGCTGCGCGAACGCCGCGAAGACATTGCCGCGCTGGTCAGCCACTTCCTGGCCGTGTATAATAAGTGCAACGATCGGCACGTGCCGCACATCGAGCGGCTCGCCCTGGAAGCACTGCAAGCGTACGATTGGCCGGGCAACGTGCGCGAGTTACAGAATTACATCGAGCGGGCCGTCGTGCTGGCGCGCGGCGATGAACTGACCGTCGACCTGCTGCCCGAGGCCGTGCTCGGCGAGAAGCCTCGGCGGATCGGCCGGCCGCCGCACGTCGATGCCGAAACGCTGACTGCGGAACTGGTCGGGCATGGGGTCACCATGGCCGGCCCCAATCCGCAGAACCTGCACGCGACGATCGTCAATCGAGTGGAGCGCGAGCTGATTTGCCAGGTGATGGCTGCCTGCAACGACGTGCAGGTGAAGGCCGCCGCGCGCTTGGGCATCAACCGCAATACGCTGCATAAGAAGCTCCGCGAGTACGGAATGGAGAAATGAGGGCCGATGCTTGCCGGGGTTCACATCGTCTGTTTTGCCGCCAGCTATGCCGTGGCGCTCCTGTTGGAAGTGTCGCGGCTGGTGTTCCGTAGCGGCGTGCGGGGCGCGCTGATGCTCGGGTTCGCCGGCGCCGGGCTCGTGGCCCACACCGCGTTTCTGTACTACCGGGCCGCGAAGACGCCGGGCTCGCCCCTTTCCAGCGAGCAGGACTGGTACCTCATCGCCGCCTGGCTCCTGGTGCTCGTGTACCTTTACCTCGTGTGGTACCACCCGCGGCAAAGCTTCGGCGTGTTCCTGCTCCCCCTGGTGCTGGCCCTGATCGCGGCCGGCACATTCCTGGCCCGGGCCGAGCCGTTCGCCCGCGAGCCGGCTTCGCGCATGTGGGGTCTTGTTCACGGTGGGTCGGTCCTGTTGGCCACGGTGGCCGTGCTGGTGGGCTTCGTGGCCGGCGTGATGTACCTGAATCAAGATCGGCGTCTGAAACGCAAGCTGCCCCCCCCGCGCCGACTGCGCCTGCCCAGTCTGGAATGGCTCGCCCGGACGAACAGTCGCGCGCTGGTCGTGGCCGTGCTCGCGCTGATGGTGGGCGTTGTTTCGGGCGTGGTGCTCAATGCGCTTCGGCGTGCCGGCGCCGCGGACCTCCTACCCTGGCACGATCCGGTGGTCGTGACCACCCTCGTTATGCTCGCGTGGCTGCTTTCCGCCGTGGCGATTACCGCCCGCTACCCCGCGCAGCGCCAAGGCCGCAAGGTGGCCTACCTGACTGTTGTGAGCTTTGTGTTCCTGGTCGCGGCCTTGGCGGCCATGCTCCTGTTCGACACGGCCCACGGCGGCAAAGACCAAAATCACACCCATACCCATGCCCATGCAGGTCGTAGGCTGTAGCCATCACGGAACGTCGATAGCCCTTCGCGAGCGGCTGGCCTTTTCCGGCGAGCAGGCCGGCGAAGCGCTCGATCGCTGGCGGCGGGTATTCCCCGGCGTCGAGGCGGTGCTGCTTTCCACGTGCAACCGTGTGGAGCTGTACTGCGCCGCCGACGAAGCCGCCGTGCCCAGCCGGCAGCAGGTAGCCGGGTTCCTCGCAGGGTTCCATCGGCTCGATCCGGAGGAACTCTTCGACGCGCTCTACTACCACCATCACGTCGAGGCGATTCGGCACCTGTTCACCGTGGCCTCGAGCCTGGACAGCATGGTGGTGGGCGAGCCGCAAATCCTGGCCCAGGTGAAGCAGGCGTACGACCTGGCTACGCGCCACGACAACACCGGGCCGGTAACCCACGCCGCCTTCCAGGCGGCGCTGAAGTGCGCGCGCCGCGTGGCCGGGGAAACGGCCATCCACCAGCGGCGCGTGAGCATTCCCAGCGTGGCCGTGGCCGACTTCGCCAAGCAGATTTTCGAACGGTTCGACGACAAACACGTCGTCGTGCTCGGCGCCGGCGAAATGGCCGAGGAAACGCTCCGCTACCTCCAAAACGAAGGCGCCCACCAGGTGTCGGTGGTCAATCGCAGCGACGATCGCGCCGCCCAATTGGCCAGGGCATGGCGCGGGCGGGCGGTCGCCTGGAGCCAGTTGGCCGAGGCCCTGGCCACGGCCGACCTCGTGGTCAGTACGACCGGCTCCGCCCAAACCATTGTCACCTGCGAAACCTTCGCCGGCGTCGAACGGGCCCGCCACGGGCGCCCGCTGTTCATTCTCGACTTGGCCGTGCCTCGCGACTTCGATCCCGGCATCGGCCGCCGGCCGGGCGTGTACTTGTATTCGGTTGACGACCTGCGCGTCGCCTGCGAGCGCAACCGTGCAGAGCGCGACCGGGAACTGCCCGCCGCGCTCCGAATTGTCGAACAGGAAACCGGCCGGTTCATGGCGGACCTGCACCACCGCGCCACCGGCCCCATCATTCAGCAGTTGCTCGAAGGTTGGCAGAAGCCGAAGGAGGAGGAACTCGCGCGCCTCTTGAACCGCCTGCCCGGCCTGGACGCCAAAGGTCAGGAGGAGGTGCGCCGCGCGTTCGACCGACTCATCGGCAAACTCCTGCACCCGCCGTTGCAGTCGCTTCGCGACGAATCGCGAGAGGGCATTCCCAGCCGCCTGAT
>SKZG01000408.1 GCA_007127495.1 Planctomycetales bacterium | reverse complement strand
TGCTGGCGAGCACTTTTCGGGCATCGCCCACCACAAACAGGGTGCCCACCGGCTTGCCTTCCCGCCCCTCTCGGCCGATTTCGACGGCCAGGTCGACCACCATTTTGAGGGTATCGAGTGGCACGCGGGTTTCGAGCTGGCGCAGGTCGCGACCGGTGAGCCGGTTCAGGTGTTCGTCGAGGTTGATCACGCTGATCGAGTCGATCGTGTCGGCATCGAATCCCGCATACAGGGCGACCACTTGCGAACCGGGCGAGAAGAAGTCGTCGGCCACGGCCTCCAGCACGGCTTGGGTAAGCCGTTCGTAGACCGGCGCGTCGGGCATGCCCACTTGAACCGAGTCCAGATCGTGCTCGGCCGCCCCGGCCAGCTTCTCAACGCTGCTGGCCGCAACAACAACCTTCCGGTCGCTGCAAAGCCGTTTCAATCGCTGCCAGTCGGCCGGGCCGTTTAGCAGCAGCAGAATCCCCTCCGCCGCGACCGAATCGGCCACGGAACATGCCAGCGAAAATAGGCTGTGAAACCTGTCCGTAAAGCGGAGCGCCTGCATCCTTGGTGCCGTGCGGGTGGGCGTGAAGGCGTATACGTCCAAACATCTTCCATCGTACGGCCCAGCCGCCCATGATTCAACCGGGCCCGACCCCGAAAAATGGGTCAGAACGCGGCGCGAGGCCGTTCGGCCACCGCATGGGGCCGGCTTTCGGGCGTGTACGTGCGGTTCAGGTGCTGCTGCCACGCGGCAATGGTGCCAAAATCCTTGCCTGTGACCCGACGCAACGAAAGCGTCGCCCGATACTGCATCGCGGGGTCGGAATCCGCCAACGCCGGCGCCAGCGCCAAGGCGGCGTCGGGATTGCCGGTTCTTCCCAAGGCCTTCGCCGCCGCCAGACGCACGTCGACGTCCGGATCACCGTCCAGCGTTGCGCCCAGCAAACGGACGGCCTCGGCATCGCCGATTTGCGCCCAGGCTTCGCAAACGGCAATCCGGACCTGCACGTCAGCATCTTCGATCGCGTGACGCAGAATTCTCATCGCCACGTCGGTGGGGTAAACCGCAAGCGTCCGGACGATCTCGGCACGGAGCGAACCGTCGGGCTCCTCGGCAAGCTGTCCAGCCAATTCAGCGGCGACGCGTTGTTTTTCCTCGGGCGAGGCGGAGCTGGCTTCGTCGCGCAACCTCCGCAATTCGGCAATTCGCTCGCTCGGAGCCACCACGCCAGGCACTATCTCAGGGGCTTCCCGACCCACCAATGGGACGGACGATAGGCTCGCGCAGCCCGTCATAACGACTACGAAGCCGAGACCGCACAGCACGCGAACCGCTCGTTGGGCAACCGTGAGCATTCTTGCCATTTCTTAGGAAGACTGGGAAGGATTAAGGGATAAGCAACTGCGGACGAGGACTCGCCCAGTTCACTCGGCACAAATGAGATCCGGCTAAATGGGGTGACTCACGACCACTAATAGAGGGGGTGTCGACCTCGGCGTGCTACGGAGAAAGCTGTTTGTGTTGTCCCGGTTTTGCCAACTACGGGAGAGCGAACTATAACAAGGCTTTCAAATACCGCCAAGAGGAATCGAAAGAAGGAAAAGAAAAAGCCAGCGGGGCCGGCCCAGGAACCGGTCTGCCGTTGAAGCGGTGAACGGGTGTGGTTCTGCGCCGCGGCGCGATTGTCCTTATGGTGCCCCCAGATCCGGCAGCAGGGCGTCGAGCACTTGCTCTTCATGGACGCAGCGGCCGCGGGCGATCATGGCCGGTTCGAGCTGGGGGGCCCAGCAGGCGGCCACCGGCTTGCCTTTCAATGGCGCGCCGTCCGGAGCTGCGCGATAGTCGTCGACCGACATGCGCCACGCCGACGCGCCGTGGCGCTGGTGGATGAGGTTCGCGATGCCGAGCCCCGGCCAGTCGAAGTCGCCGTGATAGACGAGCCGCGCCCCGGCGGCGGCCAGCGCACTGAGCAGCAGGCGCGCCGCCGTCTTCGGCTGCCCGTCGGTGCATACCAGCGGCGCGGCGCGCGGTCCCAGCCGGTTGGCCGCGGCGGCCAGCACGTTGACGTTCTCGCAAAGGAACACCGTCCGGCCGGTCACGATGCCTTCGAAGCTCGGTGGATGACGCAGCAGTTGCCGCGTGGAAAGGCGGTACGGCTCGCCGTGCTCGGCGTGCAGTTGCAGGGCGCGGCCGGTCAGGGAGTCGGCGTCGGCCGTGAGGTTCAGCGTGAGCACGGGCCCGCTGAGTTCATCGCACAGCACGCCGACGCCGGCCCACGCGTCGCGCCGGGCCTGGGCGTCGTCGGTCCGTCCGACGCCGGTCAGCAGGGCCGCGGCACGGAGGACGAGCGTGCCCAGCGGTTGGCCGGGGTCGAGGGCGTGGCTGTCGCCCGCCGCCTCGGCCGCCAGTTCCGCCAGCGCCGTGCCCTGCATTGGGAAGCGGGCGACGATTCCGGCCGCCTGCCGCAGCAGCGTGCCGGCCTGCTCGAGATCCTGCCCGCAAAGCCGCACGAGCAGGCCCGTGCCGCGCAACTCGGCCAGCCAAGGCAGCAGGTCGGGGCGCCTGGACAGGCGGCGCTCGGCGTCACGGTACACTTCGCTCCATTGTCGCCCGCGCCGGGCCTGCTCCTCGACCCGGTTGTCGACCGGGCCGCTGATTGCGACGACCGCCTCGGCCAGGCTATCGCACATTTCGGCCCGTGCCAGCACGTCGGCCAGCTTCTTCAGGTCGACGGTAAGCCCCGACGCCCGCGTCGGCTTGCGGCCGAACAGGCGCGCGACGGCGTCTCGTTGTTCGGGTGATGCTCCGCCAAGGCTGACCGAGCCTTCCAGCGGTTCGCCCCGCTCCATTCGGGCGCGCAGGCGCCGGATCAGCCAGTCCAGTGCCGGCACTCCCAGCGTTTGTCGCAACCGCACAAGGTCCATTCCCGCGTCACTCCTCGCTTTGTTGATTGTATCTCCCGTCAGCGGCTACGTTCGTCGGACTCGAACAGCGGCGTCGCCTCGGCGCCGGGCGGCGGACCAAGCCGGTCGAGCATTGCATGTTGGTCGAGGATCCGCTGTCGGCCGTTCCACACCCAGCGGGTCACGCCCACCGCGTCGATGCCTTCGCGGGTGGCAAGCTGGTAGATGGCCAGCCCGGG
>SKZG01000026.1 GCA_007127495.1 Planctomycetales bacterium | reverse complement strand
CGGGGCTTCGCGGCACGGGCAGCGATCCGGCCCCGTCGCCGCAACGAGCCGTCTTGTTGGGCGAAATGCAAACCCGAGACGTCAAAGATCCGAACCACGTCCTCCAGTCGTCAAGCACCTCGCTCGTGTTGGTTCGGGGGGTACTTCGGCCGGGTATCCAGAAGGGCGACCGGTCCGATATCGAAATACGCGTGCCCGCCGCAAGCGAAACCACCAGCCTGCGAGGGGGGCGGCTCCTGGAGTGCCGGATGCGGGAATTGGCCATCTTGGGCGGCCGGGTTCACGAGGGGCACGTGCTGGGATTGGCACAAGGCCCCGTGCTGGTCGACCCGGCTGGGGAGTCGGGAGAAGACAAGGTCATGGCCGCCCGCGGGCGCGTGCTCGGCGGCGGAGTGGCCCTCCGCGCACGCCCGCTGGGCCTCGTCCTCAAGCCCGAACACCAAAGTGTCTTCAACAGCTCCAGGATCGCCACGGCCATCAATCGGCGGTTTCACACATTCGACCGCGGCGTGAAGGTGGGGGTGGCCGAGGCACAAACCGATAAGCTCGTGCGCCTCCACGTACACCCTCGGTACAAAGACCATATCGACCGCTACGTGCGGGTGGTGCGCGCCGTGGTCCTGCGCGAATCGGCGAGGGAACGCGCCGAGAGGATTGCACAACTGAAGGGGCAGCTCTTGGACCCGGCCACCGCCGCCGAAGCCGCACTCCAACTGGAAGCCATCGGTGTGGAAGGCGTCGATGCGTTGACGGCGGGCATTGAATCGAGCGATCCGGAGGTGCGTTTCCATGCGGCGGAATCGCTGGCTTACCTCGATCGGCGCGAAGCCGCGAGGCCTTTAGCGGAAACCGCCCGCAACGAGCCGGCATTTCGTGTGTTCGCGCTCACCGCATTGAGCGTGATCGAAGACTTTGCCGCCTACGACGCGTTACGCGACATGCTCTCGCTGCCAAGCGCCGAAACCCGCTACGGGGCGTTTCGGGCCCTCTGGGTCATGAACCGCAACGACCCGCTAGTGCGTGGTGAAGATCTCGGCGGTGGATTCAGCTACCACGTGCTGGACGTGGGCGGGCCCCCGATGATCCACGTGACGCGAAATCGCCGGCCGGAACTGGTCGTCTTCGGCCCCGGTCAACGCTTCGAAACCCCGCTGGTCGCAAACGCCGGCAACCACATTATGGTAACAAGTCTCCCCTCCGGTGAGGTGTCGGTTGCAAGGTTCAGTGTGGGCGATTCCGACCAGAGGCGCATCGTCTCGGCAAAGATCGACGAGGTGATTCGGGCGATCGTCGAGTTGGGGGGCACCTACCCCGACGTGGTCCAAGCCCTGCAGGAGGCCCAACGTAGCGGTGCACTCCGTGGACGCTTCGAGGTCGACGCCCTCCCCGAGGCGGGCCGCCACTTCCAGCGTGAGGCGGGCGACACATTGGCAGCAGCGACCCCGGACGCCGGCGAATCGCGAAGCGACCTGTTCGCCGATGCCGAAGCCCGAGACGCCAAAATCCGCGCCAGGAATAACTTTAACGAGGGGTGTGACGGCAACGAAGAAGCAGACGCCGAGGAAATTGCCGAGGCCCCAAGGTCCCGGAAGGGATTTCTTGGTAGAATGTTGTGGTGGAGATAACATTCCAAGCCTTCGGGCTTGCTCGGTCAGAGGATTTGGATGCTCAAGGCCCTGGAACTTGCCGGTTTTAAAAGCTTTGCCGATAAGAGTCGGTTCGAATTCCCCCCTGGAATTACGGTGGTGGTGGGACCGAATGGATCGGGAAAGTCGAACATCGTCGATGCCGTCAAGTGGGTCTTGGGCGAGCAAAGCGTGAAGAGCCTGCGCGGCCGCGAGATGGCCGACGTGATCTTCAACGGCTCCGGGGCACGCCGGCCGATGAACTCGGCCGAAATCACGCTCACCTTCAACAATACCGCCGGCCTGCTGGCCGTCGACTCACCCGAGGTCCATATCACGCGCCGCGTGTATCGCAGCGGGGAAAGCGAGTACCTGATCAACCGTCAGCCCGCCCGGCTGCGCGATATCCGCGACCTGCTGTCCGGCACCGGGATGGGCACGCAGGCGTACAGCGTGATTGAGCAAGGGAAGGTCGACGTGCTGCTGCAGTCGTCGCCCCGTGATCGCCGGCTGATTTTCGAGGAGGCGGCGGGCATCAGCCGATTCAAGGCGCGCAAGCTCGAGGCGCTTCGCCGCCTGGAGCGAGTCGATCAGAATCTGCTCCGGCTGAGCGATATCGTCGAGGAAGTGGAAACACGCCTGCGAGGCGTGCGCATGCAGGCCGGCAAGGCGCGCCGCTACCGCGAATACACGGAACGGCTCCAAGAACTGCGCACTCAGGTGGGCCTGGTCGACTGGCGGCGGCTGAGCGACGAATTGGCCGAGTTTGAAAAGGCCATTGCCCAGTGCCGCCAGGACCGCGACTCGGCCGTCGCCGAGGCGGAATGTGCCGAAGCCGCCGCATTGGAAATCGATGCCCAAATCAGCGAACTGACCGAGGCCCTCCGCCGCCGCGAGGCCCGCGTTGCCGAAGGCCGCGAACGGATCGCCAATCGCGAATCGACCATTGAGCACGAGCGGGCACGGCTCCGAGACCATGAATCCGAGATCACCCGCTGCCGACGACAACTTGCCGGCATGAATATGCGCGCCGGCGAACTCCGCCAGCAGCTTGCCGTGACCGACGAAGAGGTCCAGGAGGCGGAACGGCAATATCAGGCCATCGCGCACGCGGTCACCGAGGGCGAAAGAGCCCTCACCGAGACCACCCGCCACCTGGACCGGGCACGCGGCGAAACCGAGCAGCGGCGGGCGGCCTACGTGGAGATGATGCGCAGTACCGCCGGCTTGGGCAATGAAGCCAGTTCGCTCAGAAGTCAAGTTGAGGCCGTCGAAGCATCACGGGAGCGATGCGGGAATCGGTTAGCCGAAGTGAGCCGCCACGAGGAAAAACTGACCGGAGAACAAGCCGACCTGAAGGAAAAGGAAAGCTCCCTCGCGGAAGAGGCCCAGGCGCGGCGCGAGGCCTATGAGGCGGCTGCGGCCCGGTTGGCCGGGATCAGCACCGAACTGGCTCGACTCCAAGAACACCGGCAGTCGCTGGCCCAGCGCCACAGCGCGGCTGCCGAGCGGGCCGGCCTGCTCGAAGAACTCCAGGAGCGGCGAGAAGGTCTCGGCGCCGGCACGCGAGAAGTGCTGGCTGCCGCCCGCCGGCCCGAACCCGGCCCTTACGCCTCGGTGTGCGGCGTGCTGGCCGATTTGCTCCAAGTGCGGGTGGAAGTGGCGCCGCTTCTGGAGGTCGTCCTCGGATCGCTGGCTCAGTACGTTGTGGTTGCAACCCGCAAACCGCTGATCGATTTCGTACAGGAGCAAAGCCCGAGATTTGCCGGGCGGGTAGGATTTCTTTGGCTGGACCATGCGCCGCCCGATGCCCAACTGGACGGGACGGCCGGTTTGGCCGGCCGGCCGGGCGTCATGGGCCGCGCTGACCAGCTCGTCGGTTGCGACGCACGTTACCAACCGCTTGTGTCGGCCCTGCTGGGCAGCACGTGGATTGTCGAACACCTCGAACTGGCGCGGCAACTGGCGCGCGAGACATCCGGATGCGGCTTCGTAACCCTCGCCGGCGAGTTCCTCCAACCGGACAGAACGCTGACAGTTGGTCCTCGGCACGAGGCGACGGGGCTCATCTCCCGGCGCAGCCAATTGCGTGCATTGACCGAACAACTTGCCGACCTCCAAACCGACATCGCCGGCTGTGAGAACGAACTGACACGACTGGATGCTTCGCGACACGACGCCGAGGCCGGCGTGGGGCGGGCGCGCGAGGCCCAACAGGACGCGGCCGATTCGCTCGCGGCCATTCGATTCCGGATCGGCAGCGTCCAGCAGCAGCGAGAACAGCTTGCCGACCAACGCCGTGCGGTGCAAGCCGAACTCGCCGCGGCGGAAGGCCAGCACCAAACCGCCTCCGCGCGCCTTGCCGACGTGGCCGCCCGGCGCGCGAGACTGGAATCGAACCTGGCCGACCTCGAAGCCCAACTGGCCGGGCTCGACGAGCAACTCGCCGCCGTCGAAAGCCGCCGGCAGTGCCAGGAGCGCGAAACCACACAGCGGAAGGTCGAACTGGCTAAGAGTGAGGAGCGGCTCCGCAACCTCCATGCGCGCCGACGCCAATTCGAAGAGCACCACCAAGAGCGCCGCCGTGCCATTGCCGACAGCCGCGAGCGACTCGCCCAATCGCTCAAGCGGGCCGACGCCGCGCGATGGGCCATCTTACACGCCGAATCGGAAGTGGCCGAGCTGTACCTCCGCAAGGAGGCCTTTCATTCGGAAACCGTCTCGGAATTGAACCAGCGCGAGGAATGCCGCAGTCGGCGGGCGGTCTTGACGAACCAAATCCAGAAAGCGCGGACTGCCATCCGGCAATTGGACGAACAACTGCACGAGCGCGATCTCGCTGCCAGTGAAGTGCGGCACAAACGGTCGAACATGGCTGACCGCCTGCGCGAAGACTACGGCATCGAACTGGGTGAACTCGAACATGAGCCCACCAGCGAAGAACAGCACGAGCGCGAGCAGGTCCAAACGGAGATTGCCGAATTGCGGCGAAAGATCGGAAACCTCGGCAACGTCAACGTCGAAGCCCTCGAGGAATTGGAGGAACTCGAAGGCCGGCACCAGGGCCTCTTTCAGCAGCATCACGATCTGGTCAAGGCCAAGGATTCGCTCGTGCGAATTATCGACCGGATCGACGCCGATAGTCGGCGGCTGTTCTCCGAGACCTTGGAGACGGTGCGCGGGCATTTTCAGACCCTGTTTCGCGATCTGTTCGGCGGCGGACGCGCCGACATTGTGCTCGACGAGGGGGCCGATATCCTCGACAGCGGCATCGAAATCGTTGCGTGCCCGCCCGGAAAGGAACCACGTAGCATTTCCCTGCTCAGCGGCGGCGAGAAGACACTCACCTGCGTGGCCATGCTGCTGGCCATCTTCCGGAGCCGGCCGAGCCCCTTCTGCGTGCTCGACGAGGTCGACGCCGCCCTGGACGAAGCCAACATTGACCGATTTACCAAGGTGCTCAACGGCTTCCTTACCTGGACCCAGTTCATTATCGTTACCCATTCGAAGAAGACCATGACCTGCGCCAACACGCTGTATGGCGTCACCATGCAGGAATCGGGCGTGTCGAAGCAGGTTTCGGTCCGCTTTGAAGATGTCAGCGAAGGCGGTCAAATCAGCCCGGAAGCCCTGGCTGATGACGCTGGAACCCAGGCCGCGTAAGACAGCCGCCCGGTCCATTTTCCAAGAAGTTGGAGGCTCCTCCAAGATACCATGTCAGAACAACCCGATTGGCGCTCCCGATATCCTTTCGATTCACACGAGTTGCTCATCGAGGGGCTGCAGTATCATTACGTGGACGAAGGCGCGGGCGCCCCGGTGCTGCTGGTGCATGGCAACCCGACGTGGTCCTTCTACTGGCGCGAGTTGATTCAGGGCCTGCGCAACGGCCACCGGGTGGTGGCGCCCGATCACATCGGCTGCGGGCTTTCGGCCAAGCCGGCGCCCGGCGAGTACCCGTTCACGCTCGCGCGGCGCATTGACGACCTTCGTACTCTGATCGAATCGCTCGACCTGCGCGACATCACCCTGGTGGCCCACGATTGGGGCGGCGCCATTGGCCTGGGCGCCGCCGTGGCCATGCCGGACCGCTTTGCGCGGCTCGTGCTATTGAACACGGCCGCTTTCCGATCACGCCGTTGCCCATGGCGCATTCGCGTTTGCCGAACCCCGCTGCTGGGACGGCTGGCGGTGCAGGGCCTTAACCTGTTCGCGCGCGCCGCCCTGCGCATGGCCCTTCATCGGCCCGAGCGCTTGGAGCCCGAGGCCCGGGCCGGCCTCCTGGCCCCGTACGACTCCTGGCGGCATCGCACGGCCGTGTACCGCTTCGTGTGCGATATCCCCCTGCGCCCCCAGCATCCCAGTTACGCCACGCTGGCCGGTATCGAAGCCGGGCTAGCCGGCCTGAGCGATCGGCCGGTGCTGCTGATTTGGGGGATGCGCGACTGGTGCTTCACGCCCCATTTCCTCGACCGGTTTTGCGACTTCTTCCCCGCGGCACGCGTCGTGCGTATCGAGGATGCGGGCCACTATGTCGTTGAGGAAGCCGCTGACGTTATCCTCGCGCACCTCCGCGAGTTCCTGGCGCGGCCTGCGCCGGTAACCCAATAGGCGGCTTCCAACATGCGCGCACGCTGAGTACAGGTTACGACGAACGACTTGAAACAGTTCCCAGCCATGCGAGAGTGCAACGTGACTGAACATTATTGCGTACGCGTTGCCGGCGAGGCGCTCCGCTTCTCGGCCGCTCACTTCATCACGCTCAGTGCCGGCGAGGTCGAGCCTTTGCACGGTCACGACTATCGTGTAGCCGCCGAGATTGCGGCGCCGCTCGGGCTGCACGGCTACGTGGCGGATTTTATCGCCGTCGAGCAGGCGCTGAAAGACTTGATCGGCATTCTGGACCATCGCACCTTGCTTCCTGAACGGCACCCCGACTTTCGCGTCGACGTGCGCGACGAGGAAATCGAAATCGCACTGGCCGCCCGGCGGTGGATCCTCCCGCGAAGGGATTGCTCGCTTCTTCCCGTCCGAAATACGACGGCGGAGGCCTTGGCCGGCTACCTGGCCGCGGGCCTGTGCGAGAAACTGGCCCAACAAGGCGTCCATCCGACAACCAGCGTGCGCGTGGAGGTGTTCGAATCGCCAGGGTTCAGCGCCGTGTGTACGCGCGCCTGCGATTCGCGGGCTTGCGGGGCATAGGCCTGGATATTGTGTGCCGGAAAAACCGATATAAGCGGAGTATTTACCGTAACCGGCAAAGGCGCCGTCGCATGCAAAGGGGACAGGCCGCGTAAACGGTTACGGGGAAGCGACTACACGTCATGAAGTGCCGTACCTGCTGGCTGATTGCGTCCCTGGCCCTTGGATGGGGTGCGGCACCCCTTGTGCAAGCGGCACCGAGCCGAGTGGATGTGGTCCGTCTTCCGCCGGTCCATCGCGGCGAAAGCGACTTCGTGCAGCAGGCCTCGTTTGCTGAGGACGTCGCGACCCCCGACATTCTTCAGCGCATGGCCCGCCTCGAAAACGAATGGGAGGCGTTCTTGCAGGGCCACGATACGGGGGGACTCGAACCACACTCCCACTCGTCGCACCCCGAGCCATGCGTTCCGGAAAGGTGGGCACGCTGCGAACTCTACGCCGGTGGGGAAATTGTGGTGATGAAGTCACGGTTCGCCAATGGCGCGGAAAGAGACCGAATGGGCGAAGTGTTCGACTTCAACATGATCGCTCTCCCACGTGTATGGCTGGGCTACTGGAACCCGGGCGACAACGGGTTGCGGGCACGGTACTGGCAGTACCGCGACGACTCGGCGCCAACCCCGGCTGAGCCCGTCACATGGGACGAGCCGCTGAGGTTCATGCGCCTCGACGCCGGCACCGTCGACCTGGAGATCGCCCAGCGGCTGAACTTGGCCGGCTGGCACTTGACCGTCGGCGTCGGCGGGCGGTACGGCTGGCTGGACCAAAAAGTGGCCTCGGTCGATACCGACGCATTCACGTCCAAGCGGTTTCATGGCATCGGTCCGGTGATTGCCGTCGATATGCGCCGGCCCTTCGGCTGCCGCGGCTTCTCTTGGGTGGCGAACCTGCGGGGTTCGCTGCTGGTTGGCGAATCGCGCTGGCGCGATCCCTATGGCGTTGTGGATTCCGACGACATCGGGTCCATCGCCGAGATCCAGCTCGGCCTGGAATGGCGAACCCCGTTCGGCGCGCGAAGCGAACTGGTGGTTTCCGGCATGTACGAGCAACAGATGTGGTTTCAAGCCGGCACTCATTTTCACGAAGACGCTCCCAATCGCCAGTTCACTCCCGACCTCCGCACCCGCAGCCACGACGTCGCGTTCATGGGATTCGTCACGTCGGTACAGCTCGTCCGGTGAGTTTCCGGAGGTTGGGAACCTCGAACCTCGAACGTCGAACGTGTCGTGCAAAGAGGCTTCGTTGCCGTCCACGACGTTCATATCGACCCCGGAGAGGTCGAACTTGCTGGTGCGGCCGGTCGTGGTGAAGGCATGCACGGTATGGCCGGCTTGGTAGCTGGTTGCTTCGCCGAAGCCCACATGCACCGTAGTCTGGGGTTGGGGTAACCACCCGACGATCCCGCTTGCCGAGGGCGCCAAATCTGGCTAGAATATGGCTAGAATGCGTTACGAAATCATACTGGCGCCGGAAGTGGTTGAGGACCTGCGATGCCTCAAGGCAAAGGTTCGCGCTGAGGTGCAAGACGCCATTGCGCGTCATCTGCGGCACGAGCCGACAAAGACCGGCAAAACCCGCATCAAGCGGCTACGCGGTCTGTCGCACCCACAATACCGATTGCGCGTGGGAGATGGCATTCGCGTTTTCTACGACGTGACCGAGAACATGGTCGAAGTGTTGGCTATTGTGCCGAAATCGGAAGTGAACCAGTGGCTGGAACGATACGGTGAAACCAATGAAAAGAGTAGCCCTGACTGAGATCAAGGACGATCTGTCACGATATCTTCGCCTAGCGGAGAAAGAACAGATTCTCATCACTCGGCATGGCCGACCGGCCGGAGTGCTCACAGGCTTCGCGTCCGAAGACGCATGGTTCGAGTATCAACTGGAAAACGACCCTCGTTTTCTGAAGCGAATCGCAAACGCGCGCGCAAGCTTGCAGCACGGGCAAGGCGTCAAGCTCGAAGATGTGCCCACGGTGAAGAAACGGCGAACCAGTTGATGTCGAACGTCCAACGTCCAACGTCCAACGTCCAACGTCGAACGTCCAACGTCGAACGTCCAGCCACCGTCCACTAGGGGGTGGGCTGAATGTGCAAGGTCGAGAAATGGATACCCCAAGGTTCGAGGCCCGCGAGTAGCGCCGTAATGCCCCCCAGTGTAAGGGCCCTTGCCATGCAGGCCGGTGTTTCTTATCATGGGACGTGTGAGTGAACGTGTGCCCTCAAACGCTATAAGAGTGGAAGGAGATCAATCGTGTCGCAGGTGGAAACCAAAGTGCCGCATAAGGTTGCCGATATGTCGCTGGCCGACTGGGGCCGCAAGGAAATTGAACTGGCGGAAAACGAAATGCCCGGCCTCATGGCCACCCGCGAGAAGTACGGGCCGCAAAGGCCGCTGGCCGGCGCCCGTGTGACGGGCTGCCTGCACATGACCATCCAGACAGCCGTTCTGATCGAGACCCTTCGCGAATTGGGAGCCGAGGTGCAGTGGAGTAGCTGCAACAAGTTTTCGACCCAGGACCACGCCGCGGCCGCCATCGCCGCCACCGGCGTGCCCGTCTACGCATGGAAAGGCGAGACCGACGAAGAGTACTGGTGGTGCGTGAAGCAAACCATGATCTTCCCTGACGGCCAGGGGCTGAACCTCATCGTCGACGACGGCGGCGATGCCACGCTCATGATCCATCGCGGCTGCCAGGCCGAGGACGACCCCGCCATTCTCGAGGTCCCCACTTCCAATCAAGAGCTGCGCATCATCAATCGAATCCTCAAGGACACGTTGGAGGAAGACCCCCGCTTCTGGCACAACATCGCCGCACAGTGGGTCGGCCTTTCCGAGGAGACCACCACCGGCGTCCATCGCCTGTACCAGATGCACGAGCGTGGCGAGCTGCTCGTGCCGGCCATCAACGTCAACGACTCGGTCACCAAGAGCAAGTTCGACAACCTGTACGGATGCCGCGAATCGCTGGCCGACGGCATCAAGCGGGCGACCGACGTGATGATCGCCGGTAAGGTCGTGGTGGTGTGTGGGTATGGCGACGTGGGCAAGGGCTGCGCCCACTCGATGCGCAGCTACGGAGCCCGCGTGCTCGTCACGGAAATCGACCCCATCTGCGCCTTGCAGGCGGCCATGGAAGGGTTCGAGGTCACGACGATGGAAGACGCCGCCTCGCGCGGGAACATCTTCATCACCGCCACCGGCTGCTGCAACGTCATTCGGGGCGAGCACTTCGAGCAGATGCCGCACGATGCCATTGTGTGCAACATCGGGCACTTCGACATTGAAATCGACGTGGCCTATCTCGACGACCACGCGAAGGTCGCCAAGACCAACATCAAGCCGCTGGTGGACCGTTATACATTCCCCGACGGCCACTCGATCGTCCTGCTGGCCGAAGGGCGGCTGGTCAACCTGGGCTGCGCGACCGGGCACCCGTCGTTTGTTATGTCGAACTCGTTTACCAACCAGGTGCTTGCCCAACTCGCCCTTTGGTCTCGCCCGAACGACTACCCGGTTGGCGTTCACACGCTGCCGAAACAGCTCGACGAAGAGGTCGCCCGATTGCATCTGGGCAAATTGGGCGCGAAGCTGGAGCGACTCACGCCCGAGCAGGCCGAGTACCTTGGCATTCCGTCGGCGGGGCCGTTCAAGCCGGATTATTACCGATATTGAGCGTTTCCGGCGGGCCTCGCTCGCCCGCACCACGTCGTGCCGGCGCGGGAATCGGCCGGTCCCCGAGTACGAAGTCCGTTGGGCTTCCGCGACCTTGCCCCATGACACAAGTCCACTGAAATGCCCGAAATCCATGCCTTTCGCGGTATCCGATACGATCTGGGCCACGTCGGCGCACTCAGCGACGTCGTCGCGCCCCCGTACGACGTCATTAGCCCGCAAGAACAGGACGAACTCTACCGGCGGCATCCGAATAATGTGGTCCGCCTCATTCTGAACCGGATCGAACCGACCGATGATGACGAGGTGAACAATCGATACCGGCGGGCAGCCCACTTTCTCCGCCGCTGGCAGGCCGACGGGGTGCTTTTCACTGAAGCCGATCCGGCCCTCTACGTGTACCACCAGGTGTACGATTATTTGGGCACGTCGTATACGCGACGCGGGTTCATGGCACGGATGCGTATCTCGCCGTTTGGTGAGGGGCTTGTGTTTCCGCACGAGCAAACCATGCTGGGCCCGAAAATGGACCAGCTTATGCTCATGACCACGTGCAAGGCAAACCTCAGTCAAGTCTTCGGACTGTACCCGGACCCCGAGGCCGAGGCCCAGCAACTGCTGGAAGACGCCATTCTCGACCAGACACCGCTGGAGGCGGCCGACGACCAGGGTGTCGTGCATCGGCTTTGGCCCGTAACCGACATCGACGTGATTGCCGAGGTGGCGGCGGCGCTGGGCCCGAAACCCGCCTTCATCGCCGACGGCCACCACCGCTACGAGACGGCATGCGAATACCGAGAGCACCAGCGGCAGGCCGGCATGACACCGGACCACGGGGCGAACTTCGTCCTGACCATGTTTGTGGCCATGGAGGATCCGGGGCTGATCGTGTTGCCCACGCACCGGCTGTTTCCCGCCCTGCCCGCTTTCTCTGCCGAGGAAATGGCAGCCCGGCTGGGAGACCGTTTCACGTGCAACCCGGCCGGCGAAGGCCCCGAAGACGCCGTAACGGTGTGGGAGGAAATCGAAACCCGCGACGACCAAGGCACCCTCGGCCTATACACGGCGAAGGACCAGCGCTGGACGCTGGCCACGGTCACGCCCGCCGGGCGGGCGCGGATGGCCGAGATTGCGAAAGATCATCATCCGGAGTGGCAGGAGCTGGGCGTGGCCCTCTTGCACCGGCTGGTGATGGACGATGGCTTGGCGCCGCGCTCCCCGGTTCCGGAGTCCGTTTCGCAGCCGGGCGCCGCCGCTT
>SKZG01000136.1 GCA_007127495.1 Planctomycetales bacterium | reverse complement strand
CCCGCCGACGACCCGTTTGGCGCCGAGCCTGCCCCACCGGCTGACGATCCGGCTGATCCGGCCGACCCGTTCGGCGCGTTTGACGAGGATCCCGCCCCGCCGGCCGCGGTGGAACCGGCCAGGCGGCAGGTGGTGGACCCGGCCGATCCCTTTGGCGACTAATCGATTGGCGCTGCATGGACTCGCTCAACGCCCTGATTGGAGTGGAGACGCCGCTTGAGGTCGTGGCATCGACCCTGCGTGCGTTTGCCGAAGGGGTGGGCGCGAGCGCGGTAGGCGCCTATCAGGTGTTTTGCAGCGACGAAACCGAGTGTACTTGCTCCGACGCACTCGACCGCCAGTTCGTCGCCCGGCTGTTGCCCGATTTGAAGCCCGGCCGTTGCGGTGCGTTCCACACGGTGAACCTCGGGGCACGATACGAGTGGGGCGCGGTTCGAGTAGCCGAAGAGCATTTCGCAACCCCGGCCGCATGTGAAGGCTTCAAGTTCCTCTTGGTGAAGGTCAACGCCCACGCCGCCGTGCAACCTACGGCCGACGGCTGGGAATATGGGTGGTTGCAGCGTTACGGAAAGGAATCGGCTTGTTGCGGCGCCCTGGCCGGATTGTTCGAGGGCTCGCTGTTGCCGGCAATCGTTGAGTTGCGCGAGATGTTCGCCTTCGGCGGGCTCAACCGCCTTGGCATGTTGGCTGACCCGCGACTGGTCGAACCGCGCTACCGCGCTTTATACACTGCGATCGTCAGCGCCCAGCTTCAATCCATGCGCGTGGCGCGCGATATTCAAGAGTTCCGGCCCGCGTCGGCCACGGTCTTCCTCATCGTCCCGTGCGTGACTCTCAATCGACCCGGGCCCGATTCGGAAATTGTCGTGGGCCAATACGGGATCGATTATACAAGCACTAAGGCCGATACCCGCTACGCCGGGCTGGGCAACGATCCGACCGGTTACCGGATTCGCTACGACGCTGACCGAGCCAGAATCGTCGACGAGCAGTGGTGCCCCGACGGGCGCCGGGCGTAATGCACGGGCAGGGGGCCGTCCCTTGCGGCCGGGTACGGCTGCCGAGCTACACCGTCGCCGTCTCCATTGCCGATTGATCGCATCGCGACGCGGCGGCGCGGGCATCGAGCGCAAGCCGCATGGTCACGCTCCACCGGCCATTCTCGTCGGGCTCGACAAGCCAGTGCGGCAGGACGGCCACCGATTGATGGACCAACTCGAACCCGCCCTCCGATTGACTGACGGTCTCGACGGGGAAGGCCCAGAAGCGGGTGGGCCGGTTGGGTGTCAGTGCCAGGTCGATGCCGAGCCATTCGTCCGTTAGACCCAAACCGGTCGTGTCGGGCAGGTCGAGACGGTGGCCAAGCTGGTCAAGGCGGTTGCCCTCGGCATCGCGGAAGAAGCGATCGTCGGCGCCGGCGGGCAAGCCGGCGAAGTTCCACTCGACGGCGAAGTGCAGCGGCCGATCCTGCGGCAGATTCTCCAGCAGGTACGCGATTTCGAGTGCCGAGCCGCCGGCGTCGAGGGTGACGCCCTTGGTGATCTTGACGGCCAGGTCGTCGACGCGTCCCTCGCGGGTGAGCTGCACTTGGATACGGTTCGGGTTGCGGCGTATCCGGGCTTCGTACCGCGCGCCGGCGAAGTCGCCTGCCTGCCGGGCCCGGCAGGCGACGACGTCGTCGAGTGTGACGTCGGCGTCGTAGAACAGATCGACGAGGCTCTTGCGCGGGTGGTCGTCGTATTGCACTCGGGCGTCGAGCCCCGCTTGTTTGAACACCACGCGGTCGTGGATGCTCGCACAATCGCCGTTCCCGCCCTGGTTTTCGCCCCGGAGCACCTTTTCGTGGTAGGCCTCGGGGCGCCGGGCGAGCGTGGCCAACAGGTTGTGCTCGATGGCGCGTACGTCCAACTCGTAGAGCTGGCCGCCGCGGGCGGGCGACAGCAGGGCCATCAGGCGGTCGTTCGCCAGGCACACTTCGCGGCGCGCGTCGAAGTTGAAGTCGTCGGCCACGGCTTCAACCCATTCGCCGTGGCGCCCCGTGGCCCGGTCCAGCAGCGCATCAGCGCGGATCAAGTGCCGGTACACCGCGTTGCGCAGGTGCGGGAGGTAAATGCCGCCAAACGCCCCGTGCCAATACGAACAATTGCACTGACCTCGGTACAGCTCGTCGCGCGCCTGCTGAATGCCGTCGCCTGTGGCGCCGGTTGCCTGCAAATCGGCCAGCCGCCGGCTGACCATCATCATGCGAGCGTACATTTCGTCGGCCTCGGGGTACTTCACTTTGAAGTTGCGCCAGAAGCCGCCGCGTACGAACTGCCGGATCCGATGCCACCGCGGGTCGTCGCGGAGCGAGTGCGAAAGGTCGGCGAGTTCCCGCTGCCGGTCCACCGGCAGCGCCCACTCGGTCATTTCGCGGTAGCTGCTGTCGGGCAAGTAAATCTTGCCCTCCGGCGGCATATTATCGAGCGCCTCAGAGGGCGTCACGACGCGAATCCAGTCGCGGTTCTCGACCAGGGCGCTGAAAAACCGCTCCAGCCAGCCGTCGTGGTAGCAGTGTTTGTTGGTTTCCGGCCAGGTGCCGAACTTCTCGCCATCGTCGCCGAACACCAACAGCGCGTTGGGATGCTCGTTCGCCACGTGGGCAAAGTACTCGATATTCTTTTCGGGTGTGCCGAACGGAATGAGGTAACGGAGCTGCTCGCTGCCGGGGAAGACGTTCAAAACGCGGCCCTCGTCCTCGGTCAGGTAGTAGCCGGCCAGTTCGGAATCGTTCACCCCCGCATTCTTGAAATGGAAGTCGTCCAGCACGGTATATTCGATTCCGGCATCGACCAGGTCGCGGGTGAATGACTGCTCCCACACCCGTTCGGGCATCCACATACCGCGCACCTTGGCGCCCAGGCGGTTTTCGAGCCATCGGGTGTAGCTGCGAATTTGGCCCACACGGTCGCGTGCAGGGATCATCGCCAGAATGGGCTCGTGGAACGCGCCGCCGACGATTTCAATCCGCCCGGTGGCCACCAGTTCGGCGAGGCGATCGAGGTAGTCCGGATGCCGCTGGTCGAGCCATTCCATCAGCGGCCCGCTCGTGTGCAGCCCAATCCGCAGCGGGTCGTACCGGCTGAACACGTCGAGAAACGGCAGATAACTT
>SKZG01000154.1 GCA_007127495.1 Planctomycetales bacterium | reverse complement strand
CCCATCGACACCGATCCCATCGACAGATACGACTTGCCTTTCATCGTGGCGACGGCGACCCCGGCCTGGACGAAGCGTACGATCTTCTCCGCAACGTCGGCCGGGATCGTTTCGTCGTCGCTGTCTTGGACGTCGCGGCCATAGATGCCGAAGGCCGGCAGTCCCTTCTGGTTGTGCGCGGCCAGGACGGCGGCCAGGTACACGGCGCCGGGCCGTTCCGTGCCGTTGAACCCCCATACGGCCTTGGGCATGAAGGGGTCCATGTCCATGGTCTCGCTGCCGTAGCACCAGCACGGGGTCACGGTGAGCGACACGCCGACGCCGGCCCTTGCGAATTGGTCGGCACATGCGGCGGCCTCGGCGACACCGCCGATGCACGTTTCCGCGACGACACATTCCACCTTGCCGCCATCCGCGTGCCGGACGTGTTTTTCGATCAGGTCGGCGGCATTGCGCGCCATGCGCATGGTTTGCTGTTCGAGCGATTCGCGAACGCCCAGCCTGCGTCCGTCAATCGTGGGGCGGATCCCCACCTTGGGCACACTTCCCGTCAAACGGTTCTCGGTCGTCATCGCTTGGTACTCCTTCACTTGGCTCACGGCATGGGCAGCACAATGGCGGCGTCCTCGCGGAAGGTGGCTTCGCCAACCTTGCCGTCGATAGTGTAGCGAACGGTCAAGGTCTTGGCAACGCCCGGCGCCGGGTCGTCGCCGAAGGCCGTGTTGTAGTGGGCTGAGGGGAGTTGCACGAACGGCAGGCCGCGAGCGCTTCCGCGCACCACGTCCGTCACATCGAGGTACCGATCCCCGGCGCCGTACCTCGCCTCGACGATTTCCAGCTTCAGCGGGCCCTGGCGGACGAGGTCTACCAGCGCCTGCGCGTCGATCGCGCCGCCGCCGACCTTCCCGGCAAGGGCTAGCGCAACCCGCGAAGCCTCCTCACGCAGCGACGGTGTCTTGCCCGCTTCGACGGCGAGCTGGAGCATTTCCGGGCTGGGGTAGCGCTGCATCACTTCCAGGACGAGCGCCCGCTCCTGATCGCGCGTGGCGGCGGCCAGGGCGGCGCGGCACATGGCCGCGCGTTGCGGGTCGGGCACGTTGAACTGGCGCACCAGGCGGATGTACCCGCGCAGGGCGCGAACCTGGAACCGGGAGTCCGGGCTGCGGGCCACCTCCAGCAGCACCGGCGCGGCGTCCACGCCCATCCAGTTGCCCAGCACGCGGGTAGCGGCGTCTTGCAGTTCCGCGCTGGGCGAGAGGGCCGCCGCACGGATGGTCGCCAGCGCCCGCGGGCCGCCCATCTCGCCGAGAATATCCAGGATCGTCACCTGCGCCGGCAGCGGCGCCTTCGAAATGGCGGCCGTCAATTGCGTGGCGGTCGCTTCGCGGTCGGGCATGCGGATGGCCGCGGCCTTCAGCGCGGCGGCGGCTGTTTCCTCGTCGTCGCCCTCCTTGGGGTTGACCGCGCGCGAAATCAGCACGGCCAGGTCGCCGGGCCCGGCGGCCGCGCCCAACGCGGTCAGGGCGGCGGCACGCACGGCCGGGTCGGAATCGTCGGCCGCCTTTCGCAGCGCGGGCCCCGCCGCGGCGATGCGCCGACGCCCGGCCACTTCGATCAGCACGGGCCGCGCCGCGCCCTTGGCCGTGCCCAGGCGGGCGGTCAACGCGGCGTCGACGTCCTCGCCGGGCAACTGCTCCAGGGCCGTCCTCGCCGCGCCGGCCATGTCGTCATCGTCCTCGACGGCTACCTCGAGCAGGATCGGCACGCAGGAAGCGTCGCCCATGCCGCCCAGCGCGCCCAACGCTGCCAGCCGGACCGGCTTCGCGCCCCGCCGGGCCGCTTCCAGCATGGCCGGCAGCACGGCCGGGTCGTCGCGGTCGGCCAGGGCCGCCACCAGCAGGGAACGGCGGTCGGCCGGCGCCGGTTCCAGGGCCGCCAAAAGGGCCTCGGTCGCCTCGGGGCCGGGTAGTTCCCGCACCGTTTGCAGGCCGAGCGCGAACATCGCACGGTCCTCTGATTCGAGCTGCTCGATCAACAGCGGCACGCCGTCCGCCTGCCGGGCGAGGATGACGCCGCGAGTGGCCTCGATGACGCGTTGCTTGGGCACGTCGGCCTGGCGGACCACCTCGTACAGCTTCGCCGCCTCCGCCGCCTTGCCGTCAGCCAACAGCCCCTCCGCACTCAGCACGCAGCCCTCGGCCACCGCGGATCGCACCGCGGCGGGCACGCGTCCGAGGGCCTGCTCCAGGGCCGCCGTGGCCGGGCCCGTGCCGATCCGCCCCAGTGCCACGGCCGCGGCCGACGCCACCTCGGCGTCGGCGTCGTCCAGACGCGGGACGAGCACGTCCACCGCCTGCGCGTCGCGCCGCACCCCGATCGAGTTGATCACGCCGATCAACCGCCGACCCTGCACCGTGCCCACGGCGTCGCGCAGCGCGGCGTCGGCCTCCGGACCGGGAATCGGCTCCAGGGCAATGCGGGCCCACGAGGCAAGCCGCTCATCGGCCAGCAGCGGCGCCAGGGCCGGCACGGCCTCGGCGTCGCCGTAAATGGCCAGGTGCTTGCAGGCCATGGCCTTCTGGGCGTCGGGCGTGGCGTCGGAAAGCAGCGCGGCGACCAATTCGGCACGCCGCCGGGCGGCCGCGTCGGAGTCGTCGGCGTGGGCAGGGCGGGCGGTGGCCAAAACGGCCGTCAGCGCGAAAAACAGGGCGAAGTATCGCAGGGTACGCATGGGGTGGTTCTCCAAGTACATTACAGCCTCCAGGGGGCGCGCAGGGCTTCGGAACGCAGGCGGTTGGCCGGTTCGTCGGCAGGGAATTCGTGCTTGGCTGGGTCGAACCGGACGGTACGGCCCAGGAACAGGGCAATGTTCGCCGCGTGGCAGGCGATGTGCGTGTAGCACGCCGCCTCGGCGTTGGCCAGCGGCTGGTTCCGCGCCTTCACGCAGTCCAGGAAGTCGCGCACGTGGAACGTGGCCGGGTAGCCGCCGATTTCCGCCACCTCGCGGCCGGCCAGCAGGTCGGGCGAACTGAGCGCCATCCGGCCGCTGTCGCCCGTCTCAATCCAGCCGTCCTCGCCCTCGAAACGCACCGGGCAGGAGCCCAGCGGCATCCAGCCGTCCTCCCGCACGACCAGTTCGACGCCGTCGGCAT
>SKZG01000591.1 GCA_007127495.1 Planctomycetales bacterium | reverse complement strand
GGTCCGGGGCAAGAGGCAGTCGCCCCGTCCGTCTATTCATTTATTCATTCTCGGCGAGCAGGTCGGGACGGCGTTGTTGCGTCCGTTGCCGCGCGTCCTTCTCGCGCCAGCGGGCAATCTCGTCGTGATTCCCGCTAAGCAAAACGTCGGGCACTTCCAGGCCGCGGTATTCGCGCGGCCGGGTGTACTGGGCAAACTCCAGCCGCCGGAGCCCGCCCGAAAACGAGTCGAACTGGCTGCTGTCCTCGTCGCCCAACACGCCGGGCACCAGGCGGATGGTCGCGTCGATTACGGCCATGGCGGCCACTTCTCCTCCGTTGAGCACATAATCGCCAATCGATATTTCCTCGGGCTGGAGTATCTGCCGGATGCGTTCGTCAAAACCCTCGTATCGCCCACATAGGAGCAATAACCGGCGGTGCCCGGCCAACCGCTCCACGGCAGGCTGGTCGAGTCGCTGCCCCTGGGGCGTCAGCATGACCAAGTGGCCCGGGTGAGCGCTGCGGCCGCGAACAGCTTCGACACACTCGACCACGGGGTCCACTTTCATCACCATGCCCGGCCCCCCGCCAAACGGCCGGTCATCCACCGAATGATGCTTATCTTTCGTCCAATCGCGAATGTTATGTAGGGCGACGTCAACCAGCTCGCGTTCAATCGCCCGCTTCAAAAGGCTCTGCCCCAGGTAGCTCTGGAATATCTCAGGGAACAAAGTGAGCACGTCGAAGCGCATAGTTGGTTCGTTTAGGCGACGGGCGCGCGCTGTGACAGCGGCTTCCGGGCATTCCTCAGGGCCAAGCCGCGTCAACCGTGACGGCCCCTTTTGAGCCGTTCCACCGTTTACTCGGCGGCGGCGCCCTCGGTTTCCGCCGGCTCCTCGGCTGGGGTGTCACCGGCCGCTGGAGCGACCACGACCGGCGCGGTGCGCCGCCGACTTTGCGCCAACCGGTCCAGTGCCTGCCGTTGCGCCTCCAGGTGCGAGCCGTCGGCACCGTACTTCTTGATCAACACCCCGACCTTCTCCGACGGCTGCGCGCCGACGGAAAGCCAGTAGGCGATCCGCTCGCCGTTGAGGATCGCGCGAGCGTCGGTCTCGGGGATCAGCGGATCGTAGGTGCCCAGCTCCTCGAGCATGCGCCCGTCGCGGGGCCGGCGAGCGTCCGTCACGCAAATGCGATAGAACGGTCGGTGGCGCCGGCCGAGTTTTTTCATGCGAATTCTTACTGCCACGCGGTTTTCTCCAATGGGGTTGGGTATTCTTCGCCCGCACTCGCCACCGCTCGGTCGGAAGGCCGGCGGCGTGCGTACAAACGAAGCCTATCGTTGTCGTTTTTGTTGTTTTTTTTCTCGTTTTCGCTGCCGGGCCTCTCGGTCCCGAAGCTTCTTCTGTTTCGCCCGCTCCTGCGGGGTGAGCCGTTTTCCGGTCCCTTTTTTTTGCTTTGCAATGCGGCCGCCGGGGCCCAGCATCCCGCCTTGTGTCATTTCCTGCATGGCTTTCATGCGGTCGCGCATGCCCATGCTGGACATCTTCTTCATGATGTCGGCAATGCCGTCGAACTGCTTGACCAGTTCGTTGACTTCGTGCGGCTGCACTCCGGCGCCCTCGGCGATCCGCCGGCGGCGGCTTGGGTCGATGATGCGCGAGGGGTTCCGCCGCTCGTCGGGCGTCATGGAATCGACGATGCCTCGCAGCCGCTTCATGTCCTTCTCGGCGTCGACGTCGCCCATCATGTCGCTGAGCTGCCCCATGCCGGGGATCATGCTCATCACCTTGTTCATCGGGCCGAGTTTCGAGGTTTGGCCGAGCAGTTTCTTGAAGTCGTCCAGGGTGAACTCACCCTTGCGCAGCCGCTCCTCTTGTGCGGCCATCTCGTCCTGGTCGAACTTGCGTTGCGCCTGCTCCACTAAACTGACCACGTCGCCCATGCCGAGAATGCGGCTGGCCATGCGGTCGGGGTGGAACTCCTCGAGCGCGTCGAGATGCTCTCCGGTTCCGACGAACTTCACCGGCACCCCGGTGACGTGTTTCACCGATAGCGCGGCCCCGCCCCGGGCATCGCCATCGAGCTTCGTCATAATGACGCCGTCCAATTCCAGCGCCTCGTTGAAGGCCTTGGCGCTGAGGACGGCGTCCTGGCCGGTCATGGCGTCGACCACCAGGTAAACCTGCTCGGGCTGGACCCTCCGGTCGATGCGGCCCAACTGCTGCATCAGTTCGTCGTCGACGTGCAGGCGGCCGGCCGTGTCGAGCACGACCACGTCGGCGACTCCGCTTTTCGCCTCCCGCACGGCCGCCTGACACAGCGCGACGGGGTCTTGCGCATCGAGGTCGGCAAAGACCGGGAGCCCCAACTGCTCGCCGAGGACCTGAAGCTGATGAATGGCCGCAGGACGCTGCAAGTCAGCGGCGACGAGCATGGGCTTGCGGCCGCGCTCGTGGAGCAACCTGCCCAGTTTTCCGCAGGTGGTCGTCTTTCCGGAGCCTTGCAACCCGCACAGCATCAATACCGAGGGACCGTCGGCGCGTAAATGGAGCGAGTGGTCCACCGGCCCCATCAGCCGCTGCAATTCCTGGTACACGATCCCGATCAACTGCTGCCCGGGGTCGAGCGACTTGAGAACCTTCCCGCCCACCGCTTGGTCCGCCACGCGAGTGACGAAATCCTTGACCACCGGGAGGCTGACGTCGGCTTCGAGCAGCGCCTGTTCGACGAGGCCCAGCCCGTCGCGCATGTTCGCCTCGGTGAGCTTTCCCCGGCCGCGCAAGGTGCGGATCGCAGAATTCAGGCTTTTCTGGAGCGATTCAAACATGGCGCCGTTTGGCGGTTCTTGGCGTGTCGGTCAGTGCGTGTTACGCAGGCCGCGGGCGGTCCCGGGGCGCGGAATCCCTTAGTGTACCGAAAACGCCCCCGGTTTGGCAATGCCTCGCGAGAAATCGCGAGAAATCGTTTTGTCAACGAGCCGAAACCATTCGCCCCTACTGGTCCGATCCGGCGCTGTGCGGCAAAATGCGCGTTGTCGGGCACGGTAACGGCCCGATGAACGCAGAATACTACCCAGGTGAGCTATATAGAATAACCACCTTGGTGGCCATGGACAGGTCGCCCGGAGTCGGAGTCCGCCTACCGCCTTTGTCATAAGCCCCAATTCGTACACATGCCTGAAAACCTCGCTATTGTGCTTGCCGCGGGCAAGGGAACCCGGATGAAATCCGATTTGCCTAAGGTGCTCATCGAGGTCGGGGGGCGACCGATGATCGATTATGTGTTACAGTCGCTCCGCAAGGGGGGCATGGACCGCATTGTTGTCGTGGTGGGATATCGCGAAGAGTTGGTGCGTCAAGCCCTGGCCGGCCAACCCGATCTGGAGTTCGTCGTGCAACGCGAGCAACTAGGGACGGGGCATGCGGTGATGGCCTGTCGGCACGTCATTGAACCGCACGAGGGGCCCGTCATGGTCGTCGCCGGCGACGCCCCTTTGATGCAGGCCGAATCGATCGCCGCCTTGCTCGCCGAATATGAAAGGAAGCCCGCCGGCTGTATCTTGGGAACGGTTGAGAAGGAGGACCCAACGGGCCTGGGGCGAATCCTTCGCAGCGAGGAGGGAACGTTCCTCGGCATCGTTGAAGAAAAGGACGCGACGGAACAGCAGCTTCAAATCAACGAGGTCAACATGAGTTACTACGTGTTCGCCCCCAAACCCTTGCTGCGCGCACTCGGAGAAGTCGGCAACGACAACGCCCAGCGAGAACACTATCTTACCGATTGCCCGGGCATCATGATCGGTCAGGGAGTCGAGGTTCGGGCTCTGAACGTCTTGCAGCCTTGCGAGGCGATTGGGGTGAATACGCCGGCGGAACTGGAGGTGGTGGAGGCCGCATTACAGGGGGGCGTCAGCCCCTGACTAAGCTACTTCAGGCGGAATCACTTGAAACCATGAATTCGATGAAACTTTTTTCCGGTCGCGCACACCCCGCCTTGGCACGAAGGGTCTGTGAGTACCTCGGGCTTCCACTTGGCCGTGTGATTGCGGGAAACTTCCCCGATGGCGAGATTTCTTGCAAGATCGACGAAGACGTGCGCGGTCGCGACGTGTTCCTCATCCAGCCCACCTGCCCGCCGGTCAACGAGAACCTTATGGAGCTGTTGATCATGATCGACAGTTTCAAGCGGGCGAGCGCCGAGCGCATCACGGCGGTCGTTCCGTATTTCGGATACGCGAGGCAAGACCGCAAGGATGAGGGCCGGGTGCCGATCACGGCCAAATTGATTGCCAATCTCATTGACCGGGCCGGCGCCGACCGTGTGATTGCCATGGACTTGCACGCCGCCCAGGTTCAGGGGTTCTTCGACATTCCCGTCGATCACCTGTACGCCGCGCCGGTCCTCGACGAACACATCGCGACCCTTGGTCTCGATCCGGAGAGCCTCGTTGTCGTCAGCCCGGACGAAGGGAGCATCAAGAGGGCCCTGACACACCTGCATCGGCTGGGAGGGCATCTGGCGATCATCGACAAACGAAGAACCAGCGCCGAACACACGCGGCAGCAACACATCATCGGCGCCGAGGTCGAAGGCAAGACCGTCCTGATTTTCGACGATATGATCAGTACCGGAGGGTCCATTTGCGGGGCTGCCCAAGTGATGCATGAACGCGGCGCCAAGACGATTTACGTGGCGGCCACGCATGGCATCCTATGCGCCTCAGCGTTCGAAAGGCTCGGACAGGCGCCCATCGACGGCCTAATTTTGACCGACACCATCCCGCTGGCTGCCAAAAACGATGCTCCGCAGGTGACGGTGCTGAGCGTAGCCCCCCTGCTCGGGGAGGCGATCAAGCGAATTCACCGCAACGAGTCGGTTAGTAGGCTCTTTCGATAACGGGTGGAAAACCGTCACGTGGGGACGGCCTACCAAAAAACTGTGCGGTGGGCTTGCAATTTTTCCAGATCAAGCCAAAATAGCTTGATTCGGCTTTGTGCTTCGCTTAGAGGCCGGCAAGCGGCCGGTAGCGAAAATGGCCGAGACATGGCGCAACACGCTATACAGACAGTACTTAAGGCAATCGCAGGCACTCCACCCCGGTGTGAGGCGGGGTAGCGGCGGTTCGGTGAAACGATATTCGAGGAGTTTCGATGACGGAAGAACTCTTGGTGCAAATTCGTGAGCAGTACGGAAAACGCCGGAATCGGCGCATGCGCAGTGCCGGAACCATCCCCGCGGTCCTTTACGGTCACGGCGAGAAAACCGTGTCGCTGTCCGTTGCCGCCGACGCATTCTCTGCGGTGCTGCGACATGGAGCACGCATGGTCGACTTGACCGGTGCGGTCAAGGAATCGGCCCTGATCCGCGAAGTGCAATGGGACACGTGGGGGTCGGAAGTGCTTCACGTCGACTTCACGCGTGTTTCCGCCCACGAAAAAGTGGAAGTCCGTGTGACCTTGGAGCTTCGCGGCGAAGCGCCGGGTTTTCACGAGGGCGGGATCGTGGAGCAGTTGCTGCACGATGTGCCTTTGATGTGCCCCGCGGCGAGGGTTCCCGAAAAAATCGAAGTGGGCGTAAACGCCCTGAACCTCGGCGACTCGATTACTGTGGCCGATTTGACCTTGCCGGAAGGGGCAACGGTCCTTGCCGCGCCCGAGGAGGTTGTGGTCCACTGTATCGAGCCCATCGCGGCTCCCGCCGAGGAAGAAATGGCCGAGGCCGAGGCGGGCGAACCGGAAGTCATTGGCGAAAAGAAACCCGAGGAGGAAGCCGGCGAGGAGTGATCCGACTCTGCGCGAGTCGTCCCAAGGAACAGCCCAATGAAGCTTGTCGTGGGGCTAGGAAACCCAGGAAAACGCTACCAGGATACCCGTCACAACGTCGGATACGCCGTCCTGGCGGAACTGGGGCGCCGATTCGGGCTGGGGTTTCCAAAAGCACGCTTCCATGGCGAACTGCTTGAGGCAAACCTCGACGGCGCCCGCGCCATGCTCCTGAGCCCAACAACTTACATGAATCGGAGCGGCGTGAGCGTTCAGGCCGCAAGTGCATTCTATAAAACCCCGGAAGAAGATATATTGGTGATTTGCGACGACCTGAACCTCCCAGTGGGTAAGCTCCGCGTGCGCAGGGGTGGGTCGTCGGGCGGGCAGAAAGGGCTGGAGGATATTATCCGCCGGTTGGGAACCGATCAGTTTCCCCGGCTCCGAGTTGGAATCGGCTCCCCGCCACAACAATGGGACGCCGCCGACTACGTGCTCGGAAAGATACCTGAAGAAGACCGCGAGCCCATGGAGATCGCCGTGCGAGAGAGCGCTGACGCCGTGGTCGTGTGGTCCCATGAGGGCATTGACCCATGTATGAATCGATACAATTAAGGACATCGAAAAGCTGTCACAGCCATCAGAAGGAGTAAGACCTTGGCTGAAAACGTTTACGAGGGCATGTTCATCCTCGACTCAAACCAGTATGGGCGCGATCCGGGCGGTGTTTCCGGCCAGATCGTCAAAATGCTCGAGTCGGCCGGAGGTTCCGTCATGGTCAGCCGTCTTTGGGACGAACGCCGCTTGGCGTTCCCGATCGACGGCCACCGCAAAGGCACTTACTGGCTGACCTATTTCCGCTTGAACAGTCAGAACCTTGCCGGCATCCAACGGCAATGCGATCTGAACGACGTCATTGTGCGGAACCTGTTCCTGAAGGTCGATCCTCGCATCGTGGACGCCCTGGTGGAACATGCGTTGGCCAGCCGGGCCCCCTCCTCCGAGACGGCGGAGGAGAAAGGACCGGACGCTGTTGACAAAAAGGCACCGGCGGAATCGTCGGTGGATGAGAAAACAGACAACGCGCCTGACGAGTAGCCCCATGACCCGGCGCGCGACTGCCTGCGCTGCGTTCCTGGTAGTTTACCGTAGGGGGTTGATCGCTCGCCGGATGCGCGGGTGCCGACCCTTTCCACCATTCCCATAGTCCAGGGAGGAAGCCGATATGGCTAGTTACAACCGTGTGATTCTGGTAGGTAACCTGACACGTGACCCGGAACTCCGCTACATCGCTAGCGGCACCGCGGTTGCCGAGGTCGGACTGGCCGTGAACGACCGACGCAAGAACGCCAATGGCGAGTGGGTCGATGAAACCCAGTTTATCGATGTGACCTTGTGGGCGAGGCAGGCCGAGGTGGCCAGTGAATATCTCAGCAAGGGCTCGCCGGTGCTCATTGAAGGCCGCCTGAAGTTCGACACCTGGGAAAGCCGCGAGGGCGAGAAACGCTCCAAGCTTCGCGTAGTGGGCGAACGCATGCAAATGCTCGGCTCACGAAGCGGTGGCGGCGGTGGCGGCGGTGGCGGTGGCGGTGGCGGTGGCGGCGGCGCCCGCGCAAGTGGACCGCGCGACTCGGCCTATAGCGAAACGGCGCCGGCGCCCGACGAACACGAGGCCGCACCGCAAGACATGCCCGGCGGCGACGACATCCCCTTCTGATCCTTGAAAGAACGATAGATCCCATGATCAAAACACAGTGTTCCCGAAAAAAGCAGAGTCCCCACCGCAGTAAGCGATTGCCCAGGGGACCGCACGGCGGTATCGAGTTGCTCCTGGTGCATTCGGTTGAAAACCTGGGACGCCAGGGCGACGTGGTCGAAGTCCGCCCCGGTTATGCTCATAACTACCTGCTCCCTCAGGGCTTGGCGACCGTTGCCTCCGAGCATCACAAGCGGATGGTCGAAAAGCATCGTGAAAAGCTGGCGGAAATGGAAAAGGCGCGCCTTGCCGACCTGAGGAAGCTGGCCGGGGAAATCGGACGCCAGAGTATCACCATCGAAGCCAACGCGAACGAGGAAGGACATCTGTACGGGTCGGTAGGAGCTGCCGAAATCGTTGCCGCCTTGCGCCGCTGCAACATCAGCCTGGCGCCGGAACAAGTCAAGCTGACCGGCCCCCTGAAGGAACTGGGGCTCTACACGGTTTCCATTCACGTGGCCCCCGAGGTCGATACGGAACTGAAGGTCTGGGTGGTTCCCTCCGTGACCGACGATACATCGGGAACCGCGACGTAGGTTTGCCGCGCAGTATCAACCGCCCAGGAGCACGGAAGATCATGGCTACTGCCTACCGAACCGATCCACCCCGCAGCACAGCGAGGGTGAGTCCCGAACTGCTCGACCGGATGCCGCCGCAAAGTGTGGAGGCGGAAAAAGGCGTTCTCGGAAGCCTCTTG
This sequence comes from Planctomycetales bacterium, assembly GCA_007127495.1. Classification (GTDB taxonomy): domain Bacteria; phylum Planctomycetota; class Planctomycetia; order Pirellulales; family Thermoguttaceae; genus PWXP01. Next base: position 3,597 of record SKZG01000591.1, on the reverse strand, counting down.
ATCGACCCCGAACTGTGCGATGAAGTGGCGTTGATCCTCCAACCCGAGGACTTCTACGCCGAGGCCAATGCCAAGCTGTATAGCCACATGATGGCGATGCATGAAGGCGGCGGGCGCATCGACACCATGTTGTTGCGCGAGCGGCTGAAGCAAGAGGGCGATTTGGAGGCCGTCGGCGGTACCGCCTACCTGGGCGAGGTGATCAGTTCCGTTCCGGTTGCCGCACACGCGGTGTACTATGCCAACATCGTGCGCGACAAGGCCACGCTCCGCGCGCTGATCCACACCAGCACGGAAATCCTTCGCGACGCCTGGGATCCGACCCTGGCTCCGCGCGAGGCCATCAATCAGGCGGAGGAAAAGATCTTCGCCGTCCACGATCGCCGAACCACGTCGCAGGTGGCCAACATCCACGACGTCATGGTCGAAGCCTTCGCTCGCATCGACGCTCGGATGGCCGGAAGCGAGGGAGTGGGCATTCCCTCCGGATTCACCGACCTGGACAAGCTGACCGGCGGCCTGCACCGTTCCGAGTTGATCATCCTGGCCGCACGGCCAAGCATGGGCAAGACGGCCTTGGCCACAAACATTGCCGAACACGTGGCCATCCACGAAAACGTGTCCACCCTGTTCGTCAGCCTGGAAATGGCCCGGGTCGAACTTGCCCAGCGCATCCTCTGCTCCCAAGGGCGGATCGATGCGGGGAAGTTCCGGAGCGGTTTTCTTTCGGGAAGCGAACGGGAGCAACTGGTGCGCGTTTCGAACCAGTTATCCACAACCCCGCTGTATATCGACGATTCCCCCGCCCGGACCGTGACCGAAATCGGGGCTACGGCCCGGCGCATGAAGCGGCGCAACGACCTCGGTTTCGTGGTCATCGATTACCTCCAGTTGATCAACCCCGACGATCCGCGCGATCCCCGGCAGGAGCAAGTGGCCAAGATGGCCCGCCGGCTGAAGGCCCTCGCCCGCGAATTGGAGGTTCCCATCCTGTGCCTGGCGCAGTTGAACCGGCAGTCGGAGCTTGGCCGCGAAAGCCACCGTCCCCGGCTGAGCCATCTGCGCGAATCGGGCGCGATCGAGCAGGACGCCGACGTCGTGATGTTCATCCACCGCGAGGAGTACTATAACCGCGACGATGAAGACGCTCGGGGCAAGGGCGAGGTGATCGTCGCCAAGCAGCGGAACGGGCCGACCGGCGACGTCCCGCTGGCCTGGTTCGATAAGTTCACCCGTTTTGAAAACCTGGCCCAACAGCCCTACGACGGCTTCGATTGAGCCGCTCGCTCGCCACTCGCCTTGCTCTGAACCACGACGGTGTCGACGGGGCACACCTGGCGGCACGTATCGCAGTGGGTGCATTTCGTTGAATCGATTTCGTGCTGCCGGTACGGGGCGAAGGCAATGGCGCCGACGGGACAGTGCTGGGCGCAAAGAGTACAGCCGATGCAGTCGTCGGTAATGTGGTATTCGATCAGGGCGGGGCATTTGCCGGCCGGACAGCGCCCGGCGATGTGCGCCTCGTATTCCTCGTGGAAATACTGCAGGGTGGAGAGGACCGGGTTCGGCGCCGTGCGGCCGAGGCCGCAAATACTTCCCGCCTCGATCCCGCGGCCCAACTGTTCGAGTTCGTCGAGGTCGGCCGCCTTGCCCTTGCCCTCGCAAATACGGTCCAGCAATTCGAGCATCCGCCGCGTCCCGACACGGCACAGGGTGCACTTGCCGCACGACTGATCTTGGGTGAAATGTAGGAAGTAGCGAGCGATGTCGACCATGCAATCGGCGTCGTCGAGCACTACGAGTCCGCCGGAACCCATAATGGCCCCGGCCGCGGTAAGGGCCTCAAAATCGACGGGCGTATCGGCAAGCCGGGCGGGGACGCATCCGCCGGAGGGTCCGCCGATCTGCACTGCCTTGAGCGTCCGGCCCTCGGCCATGCCGCCGCCGATCTCATCGACAATCTGGCGGATGGTTACGCCCATGGGTACTTCAATGAGCCCGCCGCGCAGGACCTTTCCAGCCAATGCAAACACCTTCGTGCCCCGGCTTCCCGACGTGCCCATTGCCGCGAAGGCTTCAGGGCCGTTTCGGAGAATCCAGGGCAGCGAGGCGTACGTCTGCACGTTATTGACCAGCGTGGGCCGATCCCAGAGTCCTTGCTCAGCGGGGTACGGGGGGCGTAGTCGTGGCATACCGCGGCGTCCCTCAATCGAGGCGATCAGCGCCGTCTCCTCGCCACACACAAACGCGCCGGCACCCTCCCGAACGGCAACGTCCAGGTCGCCCAACAGACCGCGCTCGCGGCACGCGGCGATCGCTTCATTGATGCTCTCGACGGCCAGCGGATATTCGGCCCGGATGTACAGGAACGCCTGCTTCGCGCCGATGGCGCGGGCCCCAATCGCTACCCCCTCGATGACCCGGTAGGGAAACGATTCGAGGATCATACGGTCCATGAAGGCGCCGGGGTCGCCTTCGTCGCCGTTGCACAAGAGGTATTTGACCTCGCCGGCCGCCTCGCGCACCCGTCGCCACTTTTGGCCGGTGGGAAATCCCGCGCCGCCGCGCCCACGCAGGCCGCTTTCCGTCACTCGCCGAATGATTTCCTCCGGCGTCATGTTGCGGGCCGTTTCGAGGGCACGGAAGCCGTCGTGCCGCAGATACTCGTCGAGGTCGGCCGGATCGATTCGGCCAAAATGCTCGATGCAGATATGGCGCTGGGGGCCGAGAAACTCGCACACGGCGCCGTCGCGCATGTCGAGGGCTCTGTCCATTTCCGGCACGCCCGACTCGTCGCTGGCCAGCCGGTCCAACCATCGTCCCAGCCGACGCCCCACGCGACGCAGCAGGCCGCGGGGCTTGAAATGCTCCAGCACGATGTCGGGCACGTCGTCGGGCGCCACGCGGGCAAACATCTTCGAATCGCCGCCGGGCAGCACCAACTCCATCATGGGGGTGTGGTGGCACATGCTCACGCACCCGACCCGCTTCACGACCGCCGGAGCGCCCGTTTCCGCCAGGGTTTGGCGGATCGCGTCATGGACGTCGCCGCATCCCTGGGCCAAGCAGCAGGAATCGAGCCCGATGCGTATTTCCCCCAGCTCGCCCTCGGGCGTGACGACGCGGCCGGGCAGCTTCCCGTTGCCTTCGCGGCGCCGGCGCAGGAAGTCTTCAATCGTGTTACCGGCGTCGAGCGTCGAAAGTCGGCCATAGGTGACCCCGTCTATCTGAATGACCGGCGCCAGCGTGCAGCAGCCAAGGCACGCGACCTTCTCGACGGTGAACAACCGTTGCGGATCCGTATCGTCGCCTTCGGGAACCCCCAGTTCCCGCTCCAGGGCCTCTTGGATTCGCACCGAACCCTTCACGTGGCAGGCCGTGCCATGGCACACGCTGATGGCGTGCTCGCCCATCGGGCGATGCCGGAATTGACTGAAAAAGGTCGACACCCCGGTGATGGTTGCGGGCGTGATTTCGGTCAGCTCGCACACGCGGCGCAGCGCCTCCGGGGGCAGCCAGCGGTACTCGCCCTGAATGGCCTGGAGGATGGGAATAGCCGCCGCGCGGTCTCGGCCTATGCGAGAGACGGTTTCATCG
>SKZG01000197.1 GCA_007127495.1 Planctomycetales bacterium | reverse complement strand
TAGGTCAATAGCACGCCGATCCACCAGTATCGGGTCACGGCAACGGAACGGTGGAGGTCGGCGGCGGCTTCCGTGTTCCCCATGGCAGTGAACCGCGCGGCGGCGGCGGCAGCCCCGTAGGGAGAATTGAACGCCGGCACCGTCTCTTCGCCGGCGTCATCGTAGGCCCCCGGCGCGTCGCGCGCGGTTGCCAGTGCCTCGCGGGTTTCGGCCGTGGCAAACCACTCATACGTGATCACCGGCCGCTGGACTCCCCAGAAAATGAGTGCAGCGAAGGCAATAAGCCCCACCACCGTGGCGAGGCCAAGAGGCGCTTTCAGCTTGTACACGGCCACGCCCATGGCCATGGCCACGAACATCAGGCCGAATGATGGGAGGATTGCATCCGGGTTGAAGTTGACAAACAAGTCGGAAATGGCGTTGACGAATACGCCCATGGCAAGCGACATCAGAAAGAAGATAATCAACAAGGCCAGCAATCGGGCGCGCGAACCCATCACATGGTAGCACACTTCGCCCACCGACCGCCCCTTGTAACGAACGCTGACGGTCAGCGCCCCGAGGTCGTGCACGGCGCCAATGAAGATCGATCCGAAGATCACCCACAATACGGCGGGAAGCCAACCCCAAATGACGGCAATGGCAGGCCCCAGGATCGGGCCAAGCCCGGCGATCGAAGCGAAATGGTGCCCAAAGAGGATGGGAATGCCGGTCGGCACGTAATCGATGCCATCGGCATGCGTGTGGGCGGGCGTGGCCCGATCGCCCCGGAGCTGGTAAACCCGCTTGGCAATGAACTTCCCGTAGGTAAAGTACGCGAGGATTAATGCTGCGAAGGAAACAAGGGCAACAAGGGCGGCGTCAGCGGGCATGTTCGGAATCTCCTGCCTGGTCGAGGCACTGAATCGATTGCGGGAAAGCCAGGGCTTCCTTTGGCTCTTCCGTTTCTGGGTGCAGACAGCCTTTATTTCAGGAACGGCACACGGCGTGTGCCTACTACACCAAAGCAGGCTGCACCCAGAAACGGAAGAGCCTTTCCTTTCCAGTCCATTATAGCGGCCCCGCCGACCGCGAGAATAGCGCCCGATATTGCGGCTTGCCCCGATTGTGCGGCCGTGTTGTCTTTTTGCGACGGAAAAGAATGGCAAAACACCCCATGTTGCGAAAATGGCGTGGTACGCTTTGGTAGTGATTCGGTAGGCGTGAACGCCGCAACGAGGGAGTCTTTCCGCCCGAGGAAGGGGCCATGTGCGAGTCAAGGACGAGCCGCTGTCTGCGGTTAGGAGCGCTGATGCTGTGCGCGGCGTTCGGTTCGGGCTGCGCTCATCTGCAAACGCCACGAATCGACCCGACCGGCCAACGGATCTTTGCCCAGCCGCCCATCCGTACCCAGCCGGCGTTCGCGGCTCCAGCGAGCCTCGCCGCACCCTGGGAGCCCGTGGAACTCACGCTGTCGCCCGCCACGATGGTCGCTCCCGTTGGAAGCGAGGTGGTCTTGGTGGCCGGCGTGGTGGCCGGTGACAATCATTTCGACATGAACCGTCGCCTGGAATGGCACCTGGCCCAGGGGAGCGTCGGCCAGTTCCTCGCCGTAAGCCGGGGATCGTTGATCGATCTATTGGTGGGCGACTTCACCCGGCCGCGCAAGATCGATTCCACCTACGCCATCGGCAGTACGTCGCGGCGCTATCAACGCATTTGGCGGGGAACCGGATCGACGGCCGACGATGTATGCACCGTGCCCGGCCAGGGATGGATTTCTCTGAACTCGCCCGTTGAAGGGACCAGCTACGTAACCGTTGTGGCGCCGGAAATCGCCGATTGGACCGCGCGGACTCGCGCGGCCGTTGTTCATTGGATCGATGCCCAATTCGCCTACCCGCCACCTTCGATCCATCGTGCAGGCACCACACACCCCCTGACGACGACCGTGACACGGCATAGTGACGGAGCGCCGTGGGAGGGCTGGATCGTGCGGTACCGCGTAATCAGCGGGCCGCCCGCCGGATTCGCGCCCGACGGCGCCGAGACGGTCGAAGTGTTCACCGACGCCTCAGGCCGAGCGACGGCCGAACTCATGCAAACCGCGCCCGGGCCCGGGACCAATATCGTTTCGATGGAAGTCTTCCGTCCCGCGGGCACCGGCGCACCAGGATTGGCGACCGGACGGCTGCTGGTTGGAAGCAATTCCGTCACGGCCACGTGGACCGCCGCGGCGCTGGCTGTTCAGAAGATCGGCCCGGCCACGGCCACCGTCGGCGCCACGGTCACCTACCAAATCGTCGTGAGCAACCCAGGCGACTTGCCTGCCCAGGACGTGACGGTAACCGACCGGGCACCGGAACTGCTCCAGTATCTTAGCAGCAATCCGGAGGCGCAGCTCGTGGGGGGGCAGCCCCAATGGCACATCGGCCGGCTCGCTCCGCGTGAGCAGCGTGTGCTTGAAGTCCACTTTCGTGCCGGCGAGCAAGGTACGGCAACGAATTGCGTCGATGCAACCGCGGCCGGACCGCTTAGCGCCACCGGCTGCGCGACCACTACCATCGGGGCCGAGCCCGCCGTCGATGTCAGCCCGAATATCGACGTCCGCATTGAAGGGCCGGACCAGGCCGACGTCGGGGAGCAGGCCAGGTTCCACGTGCTGGTGACCAACCGCGGTCAGGCGCCGTCCGGCAACCTAACCCTCAAGAGCCGCTTTGACGAAGGCCTACAACATGAGGTGTACGATCCCCAACGGGTGATCGAGGCCGCGTTGGGAGATCTGACCGCCGGCGAAACGCACCAGGTTGACATCGATTTCACGGTGGTGAAACCCGGCCAGTGGTGTCACACGATCGAAGTGTCGAGTCCGGTCGGCCTGGTCGCTACGGCCAGAGCTTGCTTGACCGCTGCCGGTGTGGCGCCGGATGAACCTCCCGGAGAGGAGCCGGTGGGGGAAGCCACCGTTTCTGTCCGGAAAACGGGGCCCAAGCAAGGCACGGTGGGGCAACTTGCCGAATTCACCATCGACGTAACCAACACGGGCAGCCGCGAGTTGACCAATGTTCGTGTGGTGGATCGATACGATGCGGCCCTTTTGCCCACGCAAGCAACCGAGGGATACCAACTCGAAAACGGAAGCTTGGTATGGACCTTCGGCCGGCTCCAGCCGGGTCAAACG
>SKZG01000186.1 GCA_007127495.1 Planctomycetales bacterium | reverse complement strand
CGCCGCGCGGCCCGCGTAACCGATCTCCCGGGATATACGCCAACTAACATAACGCCGGAATACCGGTGTTACGTTCATTGCGCGCTGGTCGCCCGGCTACCCAGGCCCAAGAGCCTTCGCCAGAACCGCTTGCAGCGGCCCCCAGGACGAGCTAGAATCACGGTTTGGGGATAGCCTTTTCGGCAAAGGGTAATCGGGGTAGAATATCAAGTTGGCCCGGGACAGGAATCGCCAGCGCTTGCGCCGAGTGCTACCGTCGAATGCGAAGGAGAGATGGCCAATGCACCCACGGGTTTACATTGAGACAAGCATACCGAGTTTCTACCACGAAATGATGAAGACAGACCCTGCGATCGATCAGATCAGAAAGACCAGGCGCGAAATCTCCCAGAAGTACGGCCACGATACCCGTGCGCTGATTGCTCATTACCGCTCTCTTGAAACGAAGTACGCAGACCGGATCGTGAAAGAGTCAGTGGCAGAGTACTCAACCAAGTAAGGGCCGGGGCCAACAACGGCATCGAACGCGACAGACGAAGTCCGCCGCAGACGGTGGCCTTCGTCTGCGGTCCATGCCGGACGTTCGTTGACGCGAGATTAGAGGCTGGCGTACGCTTGCTGCAAGAGGTAAGATGGACCTATGAATACGGTGTATATCGAGACGTCGGTGATCAGCTATCTGACCGCGTTGCCCGCGAGGGACTTGCTTGTCTGCTCACGTGGAACTGCCGGCACCTCGATAACGCCGAGATGAAGCCGGTAATGCGTAGCGTGTGCGCCGTTCACGGGTACGCGTGTCCCGAGATCTGTGTGCCTCTTGAGCTGATGGGAGATGAATATGAAAGATGAAGTCATGAAAGAAGTGTGGAAAGCGAAAGATGACCTCGCGGTACGGCACAACTATGACGTGCGGCGCCTGGCGGAGTATCTTAGGGCCAAGGAGAAATCCTCCGGACATCCCATCCTTGATCTGCGCGCCCGAAAAATGAAGTGCCGAACAACGCCTCCGACCGTATCGTGAGCCGCTGTCCGGCTCACGGCCGCTCCAGGCGATCGTTCGGCCTCCACGAACGTTTTTGGGCTTGCCTTGCTTGGTTCGCTGCCCGGGGGCTGGTCGGTGGAGCAAGTGCGGCCAAGGGACGTTTGGGCGGGACGAGCACTGGGAAGGCGGGTCAGGACGCCTCGGGCTCATGCTGGTGCGGAGGCCCTTCCTCCTCGGGGAGCCAGTCGCGGAACGCCACTCCGTAAATGTGCCATACCGTGACGAAAAGGGCGGCCACGATGGGCCCCACAACGAAGCCTACCGCGCCGAAGAGAAGAATCCCGCCGAGCGTGCTGATGAGAATCAGCAAGTCCGACATTCGCGCATCACGGCCAATGAGCCGGGGACGCAGGAGGTTGTCGATGCTGCTCACCACGACCACGCACCAGACGAGGAGCCCGATGGCCCACGCCACCTCTCCCGCCAAGAAGAGGTAGATCACCGCGGGAATCCAGACGATCGCGGCCCCGATGGCCGGCAGGATGGACAGGACCACCATCACCGTTCCCCAGAAGGCCGGGCCCGGTATCCCTGCAACCCAGAAGGCAAGACCCGCCGCGCCCCCTTGGATCAGGCCGATCAGGAGCGAGCCCTTCAGCGTAGCCCGAGTCACGGACACGAAGCGCTCCAAGAGTTCGTCCTTCTGCCGCGAGTCGAGGGGGATATAGTGCAGGACTGTTCGCAGGAGGGTGGGCCCATTCACCAGGAAATAGAAGAGGGCATAGAGGAGGACGAACGCCTGAAGGAAGAAGTTCAGTGTTCCCCGTGTGGCGGCAGCCAACGCGCCCATGAAAAAAGGGCCCGTCCGGCCGGCCGCCTCGCCGAGTTGCTCCACGATCTTATCGCCGTCAGGGAGGAAATGGTCGGCAAATGGGATCCGCTGCAGCAAGGAGTGGACTTGGTCCATCCGGCCCGCCTCCTGAAACCACGCCTGGGCTCCCTGGCTTATCTGAACCGCCTCCGAGGCCACGAGGGCCAGGAATAAGGCAACGGGAAGCCCAACACCCACCAGGAGGATCAGTAGGGTGACTGCCGCGGCTAGTTGGCGACCCCCATGCATCACGAGCCATCGATAAGGAGGAAACGCCGTCGGCCGCAGGGGCTGCTTGCGTATGGAGACGGTCAGATGCGCCAGGAGCCATCGATAGAGAGGGTACGCCAAGCCGGCAAAGACGGCCGCAAGCAGGACCGTCAGGAGGAACGTGCGGACCACCAGGAGGAAAAGGACCGAGATTCCAAGGGCCAGGATAAGCAGAAACGCCCTGCGGAACCGAAGGGCGCCCGGGGTGACGTCAGGCGAAACCCGGCCGTTCATCGTTCGTGCCTCCTTGAGTCCCGACTCGCGGAAAGTTGGCTGGCACACCTTCTCCGGCGAGAACCACGGCAGCCTCGGCTTAATGTCCTGAAGCCATGCAAACTTGGGTTGTCACGCAACCGGCTTGTCGTGGTCGCCGATCGGCTGACTTGTATGGCCGTTCCCATTTCCGTTCCCATTTCCGTTCCCATTTCCGTTCCCATTTCCGTTCCCATTTCCGTTCCCATTTCCGTTCCCGTTTCCGTTCCCGTTTCCGTTCCCGTTTCCGTTCATGCGTTTCCACACTTCCAAACGGTGGACGGGAATGTCCGAGTCGACCTCGAAGCCAAGTTTCACCTGATTGCCTCGAATGTCGAGCACTGTGACTTTCAACAGACGGTGAAAGCCATCGGCCCCCCCGATGACGACGGATTCCTGATTTTTCCGTGACAAAACCAACATGGCAAACCCTCCTTGTCTACTAGTTCTTTACTCCTCCTCGCATACCGCAGATGGCCGCGTATCACCGCCAAAAAGGCCGCCTTCGGAACCCGTGCCCCAAGAACGACAGCACCGCGAGAATGAGGAAGACGACGAACAACACCTTGGCTCCCTGCCAGGAGAGGGCTGCCACGCCTCCGAAGCCGAGGAGCGCAGCAATCAAAGCGATGACAAGGAACACGATAGCAAGCCGTAACATGGTCAGGGTCTCCTTGAAAAAGGGTGGGCTTTGCCGGCCAATAGCCGGCAGCATGCCCGGTATACGTTTCAAAAACACAATTTCGTTCGGGCAGCCTGGCGCCGTCTAGTGTTCCGGGCGGGAGGGAAAGT
>SKZG01000338.1 GCA_007127495.1 Planctomycetales bacterium | reverse complement strand
GCTTTCGCTCATCGAGCGGGAACTGGAGGACATGCGCATCCTGGCCCCCTTCAGCGGCGTCCTGTCGCACCGCGAAGTGGATCGGGGCGCACACGTGACGGTGGGGCGCATGCTGGCGAAGCTCTATCAGATCGACCCCCTGGAAATGAACTTCTGGTTGCCCGAGCGGCACCTCGCCCGCGTACGGCCGGGGCAACGGGTGGGCGTCACGGTGGCCGCGTATCCCGACCGGGCGTTCGAAGGCGCGGTGGGGTTTGTCAGCCCGGCGATCGACCCCTCCACCCGCCAGTTCCTCGTGAAGGCGCTGATCCCGAACGAGAAACATGAACTGAAGCCGGGCCTCTTCGCCACGGCGTCGGTCACGGTGGGCCGCCGGGAGGATCGCCCTGTCATTCCCGACGTCGCGCTGGTGGCTACGCGGCGCGGCTACATGGTGTTTGTGGTCGAGGACGGCGTTGCCGCATCTCGGGAGGTGTCGACGGGATTGCGATACGAGGGACTGGTGGAAATCCTTGACGGCCTGACAGTCGGTGAGCAGGTGGTCCGCGAAGGGCACCTGCGACTCAGCCCCGGCCATCCGGTCATCGCAGCGGAGGATTCTCCAGCGGAACATCCGAGTGAGGAACGAAAGCGGTGATTTGGAACTTCTGTATCCGCCGTCCGGTGATGACGATCGTGGTCTTCACGGTGCTCGCCATCTTTGGCGGCTACGGCTACGTGCAGATGCCGGTACAGCAGGATCCGGACGTCGAGTTTCCGATTGTCAGTGTCAACGTGGTGCTGGCCGGCGCGGCCCCCGGGGTGATCGAGTCGGAAATCATCGACCCGCTCGAAGCCGAGATCAACACCATCGAGGGGCTGCGAACTCTTAGTTCGACCGCGATGGAGCAGGTGGCCACCATCACGGCCGAGTTCGAACTGTGGCGCGATATCGACGTGGCTGCGCAGGACGTGCGCGACGCGGTGGAACGAGCCCAGCGGCTGCTGCCCGACGATATCGAGTCGCCCATCGTGCGGAAGCTGGAACTCGGCGCCCAGGCGATCATGTGGATCACGCTCACCGGCGATGAACGCTGGGACGCCGTCCGCATGACGGAATACGCCGAGAACGTGCTGAAGCAGCAGTTGGAGACGCTGCGCGGCGTGGGGCAGATTCGAGTTGGGGGACGGCGCAAGTACGCCGTTCGCGTCCGCATGGACGCGGCCCGGTTGGCGGCCCACCAGCTTACCGTCCAGGACGTCGTTCGCACCGTACAGATCAACAATGCCGATATCCCCTCCGGCCGCGTCGAGGGAGAGCGGCGCGAGTTCCTCATCCAAACGCGCGGACAGTTTTCCGAAGCCGAGCCGATGAACCAACTGGTGGTTGCATACCGCAACGGAGCCCCAGTTCGTATTCGCGACATCGGAGAGGTCGTCGATGGCGTGGAGGACGACCGCCAGCGCGCCCGCTTTCGCGGCGAGACCGCCGTGGGCCTGGGCGTGATCAAGCAGGCTGACGCCAACACCGTCGAGTTGGCCGCGTCGCTGCACCGGCGGATGGCCGAAATCGGCGCAGACTTCCCGCCCGGGCTGCGCTACACCATCGCCACCGACAACTCCGAGTACATTCAGGAGAGCATCCGGGACCTCTTGCTGACCATCTTCATCGCCACCGCCTTGGTAATGTTCGTCGTGCTGGCGTTTCTGCGAAGCGGGCGCGGAACCATCATCACGCTGCTAGCCATTCCCACCTCACTGCTGATCGGCCTGGCGGGCATCAGCATGCTCGGGTTCAGCATCAACGTCCTGACCATGTTGGCGCTGATCCTGGTCATCGGCATCGTGATTGACGACGCGATCGTCGTACTGGAGCGGTGTTACCTGCACATGGAGGAAGGGGCCGAAGCGGAGCCGGCCGCCCGCGTCGGAACCACCGAAGTGGCCTTTCCCGCCCTGGCCAATACGCTGGCGCTGGGCGCCGTGTTCATTCCCGTTGCGTTCACCGGCGGGCTGATCGGGCGCTTCTTCATGGAATTCGGTCTCACGGTCGCGATTACCGTGTTCGCGTCCACTTTCGTAGCGTTGACTCTCACCCCCATGCTGTGCTCCCGGTTGCTGCGAGTGCCGGAGCGGCATGGCCCCGCTTTCCGCTTGTCCGAGCAGGTGTTCCGAGCCATTGAATGGGTGTACGGGAAGGTGCTGGCGGGGGCGTTTCGCGCGCGGTGGTTGACCGTGCTTCTGGGCGTGGCGGCCTTCGGGGCCGGAATGTTGGCGCTGGCCAACATCCCACGCGAGTTCGCCGCCGAGGAAGACCGCAACGCCTTCATGCTCGTCTTCGAGACGCCGCAGGGCGCGACCCTCGCCGAGACCGACGCCTTCGCCCGCCAAATCGAGGAGGTGCTGGCCGAAACGCCCGAAGTGCGACACCAGTTTCTGGCCATGGGCCTGACCCGAGCCGGGCCGGGGCAGCCAAACACTGGAATGGCTTTTGTGCGCCTCACCCCGCGGCAGGAGCGCGAGCTGCACCAGACGGAGGTGATGCAGAGGCTTCGGGTGCGGTTGAACGCCATCCCGGCCGGCCGGGCGTTCGTATTGGAAATGAATCCGGCCGGCGTCGGCGGCGCGCCGGTCGAGGTGGTCTTGAAGCACCCTGACCTCGAAACGCTTGCCCGCCAGCAGGAACAGGTGATGGACTGGATGCGTGCCCAGCCGGAATGGTACGTGGGCGTACGGACGAACCTCGAATTGAATAACCCCCAGGTTGACGTGAATATCCATCGCGACAAGGCGTCGCAGATGGGTATTTCCGTAGCCGATATTTCCAACACCATGCGATTCCTGTTCGGCGGCCCGACCATTTCCACCATTGAACGCAACGCCGAGCGCTACGACGTGATTACCGAGGCGACCGGCCGCGGGACGATGAATCCGGCCGCACTGCGCGATATCTACATCCGCGGGCCGGAAGGGATGCTCGTCTCGCTGGACAACCTGGTGGACCTCGATGAGACGATTGGCCCAAGCCAGATCCACCGCTACAACCGCATGCGTTCGGCGACGATCTCCTCGCAGGTGCCGCCCGGAGTGGCGCTGGGTGAGGCTGTCGCGCGGCTCGAGGAATACATCGAGCGGGAGCTTCCCCCGGGGACTGACCACGAACTGACCGGTCTCTCGCAAATCTTTGAGGAATCGTTCTACTATCTTTCCATTACTGTCGTATTCTCGATTGTGTTCATCTACCTCGTACTGGCGGCGCAGTTCGAGTCGTTCCTCCACCCCTTCACGATCATGGCGGCCCTGCCGCTGGCCACCATTGGGGCTTTTGGAGGACTGTGGCTGCTGGGGCTTTCGTTCAACGTGTATGCATTCATCGGGCTCATCATGCTCATGGGGCTGGTCACGAAGAACTCGATTCTCGTGGTCGACTATACCAATATCCTGGTGGCTCGCGGACGCGACCCCTTCACGGCGGCGAAGGAGGCGGCGGCGGTCCGCTTCCGCCCAGTCTTGATGACCGCCGTTTCGACAATCCTCGGTATGATGCCCATCGCCACGGGCTTCGGCGCCGGCGGCGAGGCCCGCATGCCGCTGGGCGTTTCGGTGGCCGGGGGCATGCTCACCTCGACGGCGCTGACCCTCGTGGTGATTCCGGTCATGTACACGCTCGTCGCCCAGGCGCAGGCGGCCCTGGTCGGCCGGCCTGCGGGACAGACCGCCTCGCCGAGCCAATCGAACCTCGCCGCGGAGCCGACCGCCGGATGAAGCTCGTCGCCATTACATTTCACTTTGAATATACCGAGGCCATCGAGGACATTCTCGACCGGCACGGCATCGCAGATTACGTCCGCTTCCGAATGATGGAGGGAAAGGACGCCGAAGGGAAGCACTTCGGCAGCCAAGTATTTCCCGGCAACAGCAGCGTGGTCCACGCGCAGGTGCCCGAAGACACTCTCGATGCCGTCCTCGACGAGCTGCGCCGCTTCCGCGACGCCAAGCCGGCCCACCGCCACCTGCAAGCGCTGGTGCTGCCCATCGAACGCCGTCTGTAACGGTTGGATGTCGGCAGAACTACTGCCGCGTTACATTGTCCGGCGCCCTCCGTTTCTGGGCGGGTGGGGATTGGACCGTATTTCTGCGAACCGAAGCTGCATACCCGACCTTCACCGGTTCCAGTTCAGTCGTTGCGAAGCCGTCCAGGCAGCCCATGCCGCCAGGAGCAACCAGCCAACGGCACTGATGGCGGCGCCGAGGAACACGAGCCGAGGCCGGAACACAAAGGTCAGCCGGTACGCACCGGCACGAAGCTCGGCGCTGCGCATGGCCTCGTTGGCGCGCCGGATGGGGACGTCGCGCCCCCCCTCCCCTGCCCTGCTCACCTCCAAACGCCATCCCGGATAGAACTGCTCGGCAAGGACAAGAAGTCCCGGTTCACGCAGGTTCGCGTCCACGACGACGCGCTGCGGATCGAAATACACCACGTGACAGGATTCCGCCTCAGGGTTTCGGGGGCGTTCTGGGTAATCCGCATCGGCAATCCACGCGCGCGGCAAGGGACGGCGGTTGTGCCACAAGACGGCGCCGGGTAAGCGATCGAGTCGTTCCCATGACAGCGGCAGCCGGGCGGCCGGAGGCGTCACGGCGTAGGAAGCGAGGTCAAGCACCCTCACCCGGCGGTCGGGCTTGCCGGCGCTGCGGGCGGCGAGAAGGGCGCCGAAGCTGCGTGGCATCATAGTGCCATGCATCTCCACGACGGCAATATCAAAATCGAGGTGGTGGTTAGGCCAGATCGTGTCGCGATCAAAGCACATGGACGTTGTCAGCCGGTCGACAGAGCCGGTTTCGCCCCATGGGGCCGGGAGCCATATCGGATATCGCCAAACGCGCGCGCTTACCGGTTCGCCGGCCCGCGGTCCTTCGGCCGCCATGTCGGCAATGCGGCCGGCGAATCGCGATGCCGACTCCGCCACTTCGGTCGGAGCCGTTGCCACCATCCAGGCATTCGACCAGCCCAGCTCGACGGCCAAGAGCACCAGGGCCGCCTGCGGCGCGACGAGAAGCAGCCGCCCTGCTTTGCGACTCGTTGTTTTCATGTGCATTCGCACGAGCCATCCGAAGATGGCGCATAGAAGGGCTGTTTGTCCGAATCCGGAGGCAAGGTCGCGCCATGCGCCGGTAGCATCGAGGGGGCCGAAGAGCGGATCGGCCGGCACCGCCGCCATCCAGGCCGCCCAAAATGGCCTGACGGCGAGAGCGCTGAGACATCCCAGCAGGCTCAGCACTCCGAGGCGAACCAGCATCCGGTAAACACGGCCACTATGCCCGGAAAACGCCCGGTCCCATCCGAGAGACGCGAGGACGCTCAACGCCAATGCGGTCACGACCAAGAGTTTCGCCGGGTATCGGAAACGCACATAGCCGGGTAACACGAGCGTCATAAGCCAGTAGAGGCCCCCAAAGGGGCCACCAAGGGCGGTATCGACGCCGAACTCCCTCAGGAGCCATCCCAATCCGTAATAGCCGAAGCCGGCCAGCGTGCTGAGCAGTACCAGCCACGAAAGCCAACGATGCCGTATCGATCCGCGGCGGAATCGCATGGCCGTCAGCCCCAGCACCACCGGCAAGATGCCCATGTATAGGGTCGGCGTCCAGACGCGGCCCTCGGCACGGATCGCCCGAAACCACCGGCGATTCACAGGGTACTGGCGACCGGCAACGTTTGGCCACAGAAATTCAGCCAAGCGCCACGGTCCGACGCTGAAATGGTAGACATGCTCGTGATGCGAATGCGGCTGAAGCCGCGCTTTTGCCAAGTCGCGCCATTGGGGCGGCACACGATCGCTTCGCCCGGCAAATTGCCAAGCAGGTAGTAGCTGTACCGCTGCAAGAACGACAGCGACCAGAGCGGCACCGCCGAACAGGGCGGCAGCCTGCACAACAGGGCGCCACGAGGAGCGAAGCGATTCCCAACGCACCTGTTTCAAGGCAGTGAGACCACGGCGGCGGCGCATTAGCGCAATCGTCAGGTACAGTGCGGCAATCAGTCCCACGTTGTACGCCATCTGTGGGTCGCCTCCCAGAACCATGATTGCCAGGAGCGTGCCCAGCCCGACGCTCCATCGCACGGCCGCCACCGACCACCATTTTGAACCACCCGGCTCGCCCCTGAAAAGACCGCCGATGCTAAGCCTGGCGATCCGGTCAATGCAAAGTACTGCCAGGGGCAACCAAGCGGCGCCTACCAGAAATGGGGGATTTGTATGCTGCATCAGGACGGTACCCGAGAAAGCGTACGCCAGAGCGCAAACGACCGCTGCGGCACGAGTCGACTTGAATGCCCGGGCAAGCCGGTACGCGGCCGCCGCAGCAAGCAGTACATGCCCCACGATATAGACCTTGAACGCTTCAAGAAAAGGCAATGGCAGCAGAAAAAGCAATTGCCCAGGGTAGCAGACGGCAGCCGTGGGGTTCGCCAAGAGGGGCTGACCAAGATTCTCGTACGGATTCCAGAGCGGTATCCTGCCCGCCGACCATTCGCCAAACGTCATCCGCCATAATGGCGGAAAAAAGTGTGCGGCGTCACGGAAGGCAAACGTCCGATCCGCAAACAGCACGGGAGCGAATACGGCGATGGTGACGAGAAGGACGGGTGCGGACATCCAAAACGCGACGACGATTCCCGTACCACCCCTTTGTGTCGGCCGCGAGGAAGAAATAGCCATACGCTTCATGCGATATCAGGTGACGTTTTTACTCGGAAACCACCTATTGTGGTGTAACTCCCCAGGGCCACATTCATACCAGCCCGAGTGACTGGGCTCCGGTGCATGGTCATTGTAACCCTTGATTATAACTTCACTTACGAATCATCCACCACGGAATGGCGTGTCCTGGGTACGGCGGAAGTGGCCGGTTCCACAGGGACAGTTGTTGTATTTGAGCAACACCGCGATTATAATCAAAAGTAGTGACAGGGGCGATGTGGCGTGCCTCGTGCGACATGCCGGTAAAGCGGCCCGTTGCGACGGGCGATGCCCTCACGCCGCGGCCACTCGAGCATTGAACGGATGGCTGCGGTTCCCGTCACGGCGAAACGTTCGCTGCACGTGCCACACCGGCACGGTGTAGCCGAAGTGAACGGTTCACGGACGAAGCCAACCTATTGCCCACCCGTTCCTTCGTACCCACCGGGGCGCACCAGCTATTTTGGAGGTAGATCCCGTGATGACCGCGGCGACACTGAAGACACACACAGCCAAAGAGTTGGCCTCAATGGCCAAACACAAGCGAGTACCCGGCTGGCATTCCATGCGGAAAGAAGAGCTGATCAAGGCGCTGCTGAAGCAGGCGAAGGCAGAGCGGCGCAACGGAAAGCCGACCTCACGGAAGGCGACACCGAGCCGCCCGCAATCCCGGGCGGCGAAAGCCGACGGTCGGGCAAAGACCGATAGGCGCAAGGCGCGGATTGAAAAGCGGCTGAAAGAGCTTCGTGACAAACTGGCAAAATCGAAGGATTTAGCACTCAAGGCGGAACAGCTCAACAACGGCGAGACGAAAGATCGACTCGTGGTGATGGTCCGCGACCCCTTCTGGTTGCACGCCTACTGGGAGCTTTCGCGGCGCAGCGTGCAGCGGGCCCAGGCGGCTTTGGGGCACGATTGGCACCTGTCGCACCCGGTGCTCCGTGTGTATGAAGTCGTCCGTGACGGCACCACAAACGCAGGCAAACGGCTCGTACGTGATATTCCCGTGCATGGCGGCGTGAATAATTGGTACATTGACGTCCAATCGCCCCCGAAGAGCTTCCAGTTGGAAATCGGCTACCTTGCCGGAGAACGGTTTTACTCACTTGCTCGGAGCAACCGCGTCACCACCCCCCACGCCGGGGCCGACGATACTTTCGATCGGAACTGGGCGGAAGTGGCCAAGGACTTCGACCGCATTTATGCCATGAGCGACGGATACGCCGATTCCGACACAAATGGCCACTTACGCGAAGTGTTTGAGGAGCAGCTCCACCGGCCGATGGGCAATCCGATGGAGACACGTTTTGGTCCAGGGGCGGCTGGCTCGCCGCACGACGCCGATTCGGAAATGCCGTTTGAACTCGACACGGAATTGATCGTCCATGGTCAAACCGCTCCCGATGCCCACGTAACGCTGCGGGGTGAACCAATTCACGTGCGCAGCGACGGCTCCTTTGCGGTTCGGTTTTCCCTCCCCGACCGTCGCCACGTGCTGCCGGTGGTCGCATGCAGTCCTGATGGCGGCCAACAGCGGACGATTGTCTTGGCCATCGACAGGAACACAAAGATCATGGAAGCGGTGATTCGCGAGCCGGGCGAGTGAACTGGCCGATGTTCGAGGACCGTTTCGACAGCGCCCAGCCGTAATCACCACGCAGCGTGTTCTCAGCCGTGTATCTGACCTACGACCTCAACTCGCTACCCGTCGAATTTCGGGGCGGAGCCGTTTCCATCGGCAACTTCGACGGCGTGCATCGCGGGCATGCCCACCTGATCGAGCGGCTTGTCGCATGGGCCGGCAGATGCGGGGGCCCGGCGATCGCCTTTACTTTTGACCCGCACCCGGCCAAGTTACTTCGCCCCGAGGCTGCGCCCGCGCCGCTGTGCTGGACGGAACGCAAAGCGGAGATGCTTGCCGCGCTGGGCGTCGACGCTGTCGTGGCCTATCCGACCAGCCGGGAACTACTCAACCTTTCGCCCTCGGAATTTTTTTCGCGAATTGTTCGCAAAGGCCTGGCCGCACGTGCAATGGTCGAGGGACCGGACTTCCATTTCGGCTGCGGTCGGTCCGGCAATACCGAATTGTTACGGCAATTTTGCGCTGACGCCGATACGCCGATTGAGGTGGTGGCTCCCGTTTTGTTCGAGGACGAACCCATCTCCAGTTCACGCGTGCGGCGTCTGATTGCGGGGGGCGACGTCGGGGCGGCCAATCGCTTACTCACTCGGGCGTATCGAATTCGCGGCCGAGTGGTCCGTGGCGCCTCGCGAGGCGCCACGCTGGGGTATCCGACAGCTAATCTGGAGTGCATTGATACCCTTCTACCACGTGAAGGCATTTACGCCGGCTTCGCGCATACTCAAGAAGGAAGCTGGGCCACGGCGCTCAGCCTGGGCCCCAACCCCACCTTTGGCGACGCCGCGATGAAGGCTGAAGCGTATTTGATCGATTTCGACGGCGACCTTTACGGGCAGCAGGTCCAGGTTGACTTCTTGGCGCGTTTGCGGGACATTGTGCGTTTCACAACTCCCGCCGAACTGATCGCCCAGATGGACCGCGATGTTCTTGCGACCCGCCGCGTTGCCGAGCGCGCGAGCGAACAGGACGGAGCCTTACAGACGTAACCGGAAACACCATGCCTGATTGGTCGCGTTTTGCAGAAATTGTCAGTGGGAGCCGGCGGTTTGCGCTCACCTCGCACGTACGGCCCGACTGCGACGCCCTGGGAAGTGAGCTGGCGCTGGCCGCCATCCTGGAGAAACTGGGTAAGGAGGTTGTGATATGCAATGCCTCCGATGTTCCGCCCAATTATGGTTTCTTGGATCCGACCGGCAAGCTGCGCCAATTGGGCGTCGACATGGACGCAAAGGAACTCGAGCCGTACGAGGTTCTGATTATTCTTGACACCTCAGCCTGGGCCCAACTTGGCGCCATGGGCGAGGTGGTGCGCAACACATCGATGCGCAAGCTGGTCATTGACCACCACATTGGCGGCGACGATCTGGGCGCGGAATTATTCAAGGACACTCACGCCGAGGCCACCGGCAGAATCGTCGTGGAGGCCGCCGACGCTCTGGGGGTCGCCCTGACTCCCGAGATCGCTCAATGCGCATTTGCGGCACTGGCGACCGACACCGGCTGGTTTCGCTTCAGTTCCACTTCGGCGGAGACCCTCCTACTTGCCGCCCGCTTGGTTGCCGCCGGGGCCGACCCCTCCCAACTCTATAAGGATTTGTACGAGGAGGAAACGCTCGGCCGGCTGAAGCTCACCGGCAGCACGCTGGCTAAGGCGACGTGCGAACTGGACGGCCGCTTAATCTACACCTGGATCGAGCAAAGCGATTTCGAAGCTGCCAGCGCGCTGCCCTCCGACAGCGAAGATTTGATCAACACGCTTCTGTCCGTTGGGGGAACGCAGGCCGCGTTCATCTTGGTTGAGCAGTCGACCGGCGGGTTCAAGGCCAGCTTTCGCAGCCGATGCGACCTCGATTGCAATCAGCTTGCCGCGCAGTTCGGCGGCGGCGGTCACAAAAAGGCAGCCGGGGCTTTCATTGATGGGACACTTCAGTCAGCCCGCGACAGGATACTTGACGCCATGCGAACGATCATGCAATAATGGCTCTTCCGGTTCCAGGTGCGGGCCGCTTCAAGGGAGTAGCCACGCGCCGTGTGCCGTCCATGATACGAAGGCTGCCTGCACCTAGAACGCAAGAAACCCAATGATTCGCGGCCGGCGCAGCCCGAACCGATCGGATACAATAAGGAGAGTTGAACTATGGAACCTACCGTTTCTTCCCCAGCGCCGGAGAGCGGCTCGAATGACGCGCGGCGAAGCTTCATCGCCAAAATGAGCGCAGCGGTTCTCGGAGGCTTCGCGCTGGTTGTGCCGGCGCTGACCGCCCTGACGGCCTATTTGAATCCGGTTCGGCAGAGGAGCCCGGGCGGCGAGTTCTTCCGCCTGACGGCGCTGGCCACGTTGCCCGAGGACGGCACGCCGCGCAGGTTCCCGGTCATCACGGATCGGAGGGACGCATGGAACCGGTATCCTCGCGAGCCGATTGGCGCGGTGTGGCTGCGGCGCACCGGAGATCAGCAGGACCCCGTTGCGGCGTTTCAGGTCGTTTGCCCACATGCAGGCTGTATCATCGGGCTCGACACGACACCGGACGGGGTGCGTTTCTTCTGCCCGTGCCACGTGGCCGGGTTTGACCTTGAGGGACGCCGCACCGATCGCCCCTCGCCCAGTCCGCGCGACATGGACAGGCTCGAGGTGGAGCTTCGCGACGGTGAAGTTTGGGTCAAATTTGAAAACTTCATTCTCGGTACATCCCAACAGATTGCAGAATCATGAACACCATCCTTCATTGGCTTGACGAGCGGCTTGGCGCCGTCGACTTGTGGCGACTGTGGGCGGAGCATCCTCTGCCGCGAGGCGCCGCCTGGAAACGCATTATTCCCGCCGTGCTGCTGTTTGCCCTTGTCGTGCAGGGTACGACGGGGTTTGTCCTGTTCAGCTATCACACCCCCAGCGACCATTCCGCCTGGGAAAGCGTGTACTACCTCGAAACCTTTGTGGCCGGCGGGTGGCTCCTGCGGGCGATTCATCACTATTCGGCCAACCTGGTGGTGGTGTTGATCGGGCTGTACCTGATCCAGTTGGTCGTGACCGCGGAATATCGCAAGCCGCGTGAGTTGGTGTTCTGGACAACCGTTCTCTTGGGCTGTGTTTCCCTGGGCCTGCTGCTCACCGGCGACCTGCTCGCGTGGGACCGCAACAGTTATTCGGCAAGTCTGACGCGGTTCAGCTACCTGCGACTCGTACCTTGGATCGGCAGCGATCTTTACAAGGTCGCCATCGGAGGTCCGGGGCCCGTTTTCGGGCACCTCACCCTGCCCCGATTTCAGGCCTTGCACATCGGGCTCTTCGGCGGGGCTTTCATCTTTCTGCTGCTTCTGTTGCGCTATCTCTTGGTCCGGGCCGAGTGGCAGGAGGCTAAGGCCGGGCAGCCCACCGAGGTGCGGTGGCCGGTGGCGACGCTTCCCGCGGCTGCCGCTTGTGCCGTATTCATGGTTATCGTATTGGCCTTGTCGCTGCGCCACGGCACCACGCCGCCT
>SKZG01000425.1 GCA_007127495.1 Planctomycetales bacterium | reverse complement strand
TGCCCCACCCATCGCCGCGACCTGGTGTTCGACCATGTTGGGTTCGAGTACCGACCCGGCCAGCCGGTATTGCGCGACCTTTCCCTGCGCATCCCCTTCGGCGCCACGGTGGCCATTGTGGGCTCGAACGGGTGCGGGAAGAGTACGCTGGCGAACCTGGTCGCGCGGTTCTACGATCCGACGGAAGGGCAGGTGCGGCTGGACGGCGTACCGCTTACGGCAGTGCGGCCGCGCGCGCTGCGCCGCCAAATCGGCCTGGTCGCCCAGGAAACCGTGCTGTTCGACGATACCGTGATGAACAACATCCGCTACGGTTCCCCACGCGCCACGCCGGAAGAGGTCATCGAGGCCGCCAAGCAGGCCCACGCCCACGAGTTCATCACCCGGAATCTTCGCGATGGTTACGCAACTCAGGTGGGTTCGGGCGGCAATCGGCTTTCGGGCGGACAGCGCCAGCGGATTGCCCTGGCGCGTGCGATCCTGAGAAATCCGACGATCTTGATTCTCGACGAGGCCACCAGCCAAATTGACCTCGAAAGCGAACAGGCGATCCAAGCGGCGCTCGAGCAATTCGTCCGCGACCGAACCGCGATCATCATCACGCACCGTCTGGCCGCCATCGCCATGGCCGACCAGGTGATCGTCATGCACGCGGGGCGTATTGTGGCCTCGGGGACGCATGAGGAGCTGCTGACCTGCAGCGCGCAATACCGGCGTCTGCACCAGGTCCAGTTCCAAGAGCCCGACCAAGCGGAACAAGTGGCCGCCGCATAAAAGGCACGCCATTTGCTCATTACCCTCACGCCTGCTCTGAAGCCTGTTAGGG
The DNA here is from genome assembly GCA_007127495.1 of Planctomycetales bacterium. Taxonomy (GTDB): domain Bacteria; phylum Planctomycetota; class Planctomycetia; order Pirellulales; family Thermoguttaceae; genus PWXP01. The sequence goes on along the minus strand of SKZG01000425.1, from coordinate 2,351 downwards.
TGCGGGGCTGGAACAGAGAAGAGCCCGGTTCAGGGCTCACTGAGTGGAACGAAGGTGCGTGTAACGTTGGCTGTTGTGCGTTGGGCGGCATTCCGGTTCACAGGTCCCCTCGTGAAACGGACAAGCAGGAAAAACCCAACGCGTCGGAAGCCTTCGCGGAACGAGCCGAAGCCATCGCTCGCCCTCGTGGCGCGCGGCGGTTCGGCCAACCGGCAAGGGTTTCCGAACATTCAGGGCGAGCTGAGGATTGTTGCCCGAGCGATCCTCGGCTCGCCTGTTTTATTTTGATACACCACAATTGTACATGTGTATTATTCTGATACACGCTTAGGGCGAATGGTCAGAAGACCAGGGGGCCCCGTGTATACTCGCCGCGGCCTGAAACTGCGCTTTCCGTAGGATGGGCTTTCGAGCCCGTCAAAGCGAAGACGGACAAGAATGTCCATCCTACAAAAGCGCAAAAACGGCATGCGGCAAGTATAAATGGTTGCGGCTTTGGCCCCTGTGCGGATCGGGGGTCGTGCGATAGAATACTGCCAGCTTACGCTCACGACACTGCCTCTGTGAACCCACCGAACGCCGGCTGCTCGGCATGGTTGCCCTTTGGTCACACATCCTTCCCTCCTTGACAGGCCGGGGACCCTCCGGCCGATGCTGTGGCTGGTAGCGCCCGTGCTGCTGGAGCAAATGCTGGGTACGGCCGTTTGGTTTTCCGATCGGCTGCTGACGGGCCATTATTTGGATACCCCCCATTTGGCAGCCGTCACGCTCATGGCGTACGTTTTGTGGCTCGTCTGGGGCCTGTTCTCGGTGGTGGCCATTGGCGCCACGGCCATGGTCGCGCGGTTCGTCGGCGCCGGCGACTGGGCCACCGCGCGGCATGTGGTGCATCAGGCTTTCGTAGTCGGGGGCGTTCTGGCCGTGGTGGTGACCTTTGGGGGCATCGGCTGGGGCGACCGCATCGTGACCGCGCTGCAATTGCGCGGCGAGGCCGCCGAGTTGGCCAACGTGTACCTGATCAACATCCTGCCGGTCGTCCCACTGATGATGCTCCAGACCATCGGTATCGCGTGCCTTCGGGGCGCGGGCGACATGGTATCCGGGCTGGTGATCATGGCGATTGTCAACGTGGTGAACGTTGCCGTGAGTTGGTCCCTGGTGCTCGGCTTGGGGCCTTTGCCGGCGCTGGGCTGGCGGGGCATCGCGTTGGGCACGGCGGCCGGCTTCGTGGTGGGCGGCGCGTCGGTCGTCGCACTGCTGTTGCGAGGGCGCTGGGGGCTGAGGATCGAGTGGCGCCGATTCCGGCCGGAGCGCGGGTACATTCGCCGCATTTTGCGAATCGGCCTCCCCGGCGGCGCCGACATGCTATCGATTATCGGCTGCCAGCTCTGGTTCGTCTCGTTGATCAACCGGCTGGGCACCTTAGCCGTCGCGGCGCACGGCGTGGCGATCTGTGTCGAAGCGCTGGCCTTCCTGCCGGGCTCGGCCTTCCAAATGGCAGCCACCACCATGGTGGGCCAAACCCTCGGCGCGGGCGAACCCCGGCGCGCCTCGCGCAGCGCGCTAACGGCGCTGCTGTGCGGCGGAGCCTTCATGGTCCTCGCCGCCGCGGTCATCTTTCCCCATGCCCGCTTTCTCGCCGGACTCTTCGTGCGCCACGAGCACGCCCACGTGGCCGACCTGGCCGCGCCCTTACTGCGGATCGTATCGCTGGCCATACCGGCTTTGGCCGTCACGATGATCCTCAATGGCTCGCTGCGCGGGGCGGGCGATACGCGCTGGCCGCTGACGTTCTCCCTACTGGGAATGCTCGGCGTGCGCATGCCCTTGACCTACTGGCTGGCACAGCACACGGTGTACCTGCCGGTGGTCGGCATCACGGTCGAAGGCTGGGGGCTCGGCGTGGTCGGCGCCTGGTACGCCATGGCCGCCGACCTGCACGTCCGCGCCCTGCTCGTGTCGCTGCGCTTTCTGCACGGCGGATGGAAGCAGATCGAAGTCTAGAACGGGACGGGTCCATGGTTTCGACAGTGGTAACCGTTCACGGGCCGGCCGGGGACTGGTCCATTTTTCGGCCAACAGACGTTATCTTCCGGGAAAGGCGATGCCCGAAAAATGGACCTGTCCCCTTACCGGCCGAAGGGGACAGTCCCATTGTCGCGGCGAATAGGGCGTTATCCAAGAGGAATGCCATCTCCGCCGCGAAAATTGGGACAGTCCCCCGTGAACGGTTACGGACAATGACTATCGCGATTCCGGCGAGGTGGTCACCACGATTCGATCGTTGAAGGTTTTCCGTGCGATGCGAACCAGGTCGTCGAGGGTCACGGCCCGGATACGTTCTTCGAACG
>SKZG01000049.1 GCA_007127495.1 Planctomycetales bacterium | reverse complement strand
GCTCTGGATGCGTTTCGCGTTCTTCGGCGGCGGCTATGCGTTTTCCAGCAAGCTCCGGGCCTCGTCCGGGGCCGCGTCGAGGGCCTGGGGCAGCGCGTCGGGCTTCTTGCCGCCCGCCTGGGCCATGTCGGGCCGCCCGCCGCCGCCGCCGCCAACCCGTTTGGCCACGGCGCGAACCCAAGAAACGCAGTCGAATCCCTTGCCGACCACGTCCCGGCTGGCGCCGGCAATCAGGGTGACCTTGCCTTCTTCTCGCGAGCCGAGCAAGACGGCTACTGGGGCCGCCTTGCGCCGAAGCTGGTCGATCAACTGGCGAAGCACGTCGGGGCTTCCCGCCGGTATCTCGGCGACAATCACCCGCGTGCCAAGCACGTCGACCGCCCCCTCGGCCAACTGTTCCACCGTGGGGCCTTCCGCCTGCGCCGGCGCGTGGGCGCGCTTCTTCTTCAGTTCGCGGATTTCCTTGGACATGGCCTCGATTCGCGCGGGCAGTTCTTCGGGCGGGGCGTGCAGCAGCATCGCGGCCTCGTGCAATGCCCGCTCCCGCTCACGAATGCGCTCGAGCGCCTTGCAGCCGGTGAAGGCAACGATACGGCGCGTACCCGCCGCCACGCTCTCCTCGGACACGATTTTCAGCAGGCCCACCCGCGCCGTGTTGTCCAGGTGGGTTCCGCCGCATAGCTCCTTGCTGAAATCGCCCATGCGCACCACGCGCACTCTGTCGGGGTATTTCTCGCCGAAGAGCATCAGGGCGCCGGTCCTGCGAGCTTCCACCAGGGGCATGTCTTCCGCCTCGATCGGCGAGCCTTCCAGGATGCGGGCGTTGGCCACGCGCTCGATTTCGGCCAATTCGTCGGGTTGGAGCGCGCGGGGATTGGTGAAGTCGAAGCGGAGCCAGTCGTCGTCGACCTTCGAGCCCTGCTGCTCAGCGTGTTCGCCAAGGACGGTGCGCAAGGCGTGGTGCAGCACGTGCGTGGCCGAGTGGGCGCGGCGGATACCCTGCCGGCGGCCGGCGTCGACACGGGCGGTCACGCGGTCGCCCAGGCGTACGGCGCCCTCGCGCAGGTGGCCGCGATGCAGGGTGAAGCCGCCGTCGACTTGGGTATCGGTCACCTCGAAACGGAACCCGGGGCCGAGAAGCTCGCCCGTATCGCCCACCTGGCCGCCCATCTCGCCGTAGAACGGCGTTCGATCCAGCACGAGGGTGATCGGCCGGGTGGAATCGATTTCGTCGGCCTGATCGCAAAGCTGGTTGCCGGCCACGATGGCAACGACCTCGGCCCCTTCGACCTCGGTGGTCTCGTAGCCGAGGAACCGGCTGCCGTGCCGGACCTTTTTGACGGCGTCGAGCGGGTCTTGCTTGAAGACGATTTTCTCGCCGCTTCCGGAAACCTCGCCGTGCCGTTGCATCTCCTGCTGATATCCCGGCCAGTCGAACGTGAAGTTGTGCTCGGCGGCGAGGGTTTCGAACAGTTCCGGAGGGAAGCCGTAGGTGGTGTACATTTCGGCGGCGTCGGTTCCGGATACGGCGCCGCGGCCGTCGCGTTTCATCTGCTCGAACACCCGGCCGATGCGGTCCAGTCCGCCGTCGATGGTGCCGAGAAAATTCGCCTCCTCCTGCCGGATCACCTGCGATACGCGTTCGACGGTTTGGCCCAACTCCGGATAGGGGTCCTTCATCAGGTCCGCCACGGTGCCCACGAGCTTGTGCAAGAAGGGCTCGCCGACGCCCATCTGCCGGCCGTCGAGCACGGCGCGGCGGAGCAGGCGTTTGACGACATACTTTTCCTTGTTCGGGCCGGGATACACGTTCTCGTGGATGGCGAACGTCCCGGCGCGCACGTGGTCGGCAATGCGGCGCAACCGGCGTCCGGTTTCAGCGGACGGCTCGTACGGCACGCCGCACACCTCGGCGGCCGCCTCGACGAGCGGCCGCAAAATGTCGATATGGTAGTTCGTTTCGACACCCTGCAAGACGGCCGCCGTGCGCTCCAGCCCCATGCCCGTGTCAATGTTCCTGCTCGGCAACGGCCGCAAGTTGTCGGGCGGGGCGCCCACGCGGTTGAATTGCGTGAACACCAGATTCCAGATTTCCACCGAGCCGTGCTCACTGTGGTAATAGATTTCGCTGCACGGGCCGCATACGCCGTCGGGCCCCTGACTGGGCGCATTGGCGGGCCAGAAGTTCTCGTCTTCGCCCAGTCGCTCCAGCTTCTCAGGAGAAAGCTTGACCTCGCCCAGCCAGATATCCGCCGCCTCGTCGTCGTCGAGATAGATGGTCGCCGACAGCCGCGCAGGGTCCAGCCCGAGCCAGTGTTGGCTGGTGCAAAACTCCCACGCCCACAGAATGGCTTCTCGTTTGAAGTAATCGCCGAAGCTGAAATTCCCCAGCATCTCGAAGAACGTGTGGTGATACGCCGTGCGGCCCACGTTGTCGATGTCGCCCGTGCGCAAGCACTTCTGGCAGGTGGTCGCGCGGGTGAACTCGAGCTTGGTGCGACCCAGGAAATGATCCTTGAACTGATTCATCCCGGCGGGAGTGAATAGCACGGAGGGGTCCCAGCGGGGTACGAGCACGTCGCTGGGACGGCGCACGCAGCCCTTGCTCTCGAAAAACGCCAAATATGCTTCGCGAAGTTCGTTGGTTTTCATGGAAACAATACGGAGTGGGAAGTTCAAAGGCCATTTGCGAGCAGCGAAGAAAATCGTCCGCGCCGCGACCCCGGGTACGGTGACAATCCATCAAACATACCGGGAAGTGGCCTGCCTGGGAAGTGGGCGGGGGGGGATGTCCTATCCTTGTCGGGATATTGCGGCACTCGCACACGAAAGCGCGAGTCAACAGAGAAACAAGCTTCACGGCGCCGCGACCAAGTTGGAGAACGCACTTCGCTAATCACGAATCACGCTTCGACCCCACGCTTGCGCGGTTCGCACGCCGGCGTCGAGGATGGAATCGCGCGAGGCGGCGGGTAGGCCGGCAAGACCCTCGGTGGGGCGGGCCGTCGTGTGAACCACCACATCGGGCTCAACCCCAACACGGTTGTAAGGCCGCCCTTGGGGTGAATAGAACTTGGCCGTGGTCAGCCGGACGCCGGCCCCATCCATACTGAGCGGGAAGATGCCCTGAACCGACCCCTTGCCGTACGTGCGCGTGCCCACCAACGTGCCGCGGCGATGATCCCGAACGGCGCCCGCGAATATCTCGGCCGCGCTGGCGCTGTTCTCGTCGATCAGCACCACCAGCGGGACGTTCCACGTGCCGCCTGACCGCGCTGTATAGGTGAAGTCTTCCTGCGTGCTGCGTCCGCGGGTGGAAACAATCAGCCCGCGGTCCAGGAATAGGTCGGCGGCATCGACCGCGGCGGTCAGCAAGCCCCCGGGATTGCCGCGCAGGTCGATGATCAGCCGCCGCATTCCCTGGCGGTGGAGCTTCCATAGGGCTGCCTCGATGTCGCGGGCGGTGGACTTTTGAAAGCAGTTGATGCGCAGGTACGCGATGCCGGACGCGGGATCGAGCATTTCGACGTCGTCGATGCTTGGCACGTCGACGCGTCGACGTCGGATGCGCAAATCGCGCGGCACCCGGCCAGGGGTCACCGCCGACACCGTCACCACGCTGCCTTCCTCGCCCAGCAGCAGGTTGGCCGCCTGGTCGGTCGTGAGGCCTTGGGTGGGTTGCCCGTCGACCATGGTGATATGGTCGCCGGCACGGATTCCGGCTTCCTGTGCCGGGCTTCCGGTGATCACGCGAACGATGAGCAACCGTTCGTTGTCCATCTTCATCTCGATTCCCAGCCCCACGAAGTTCCCTTCGATCTGGGCGTACACCTCGCCCAATTGCCCGGGCGTCAGGTACGCGCTGTAGGTATCGAGCGCGTTGGTCGCTCCGCACAGAAATTCCAAGACGATGGCGGTCGGCGGCGCCTTCAGGCGGAGTTCGGCCAGGCGGGCCGCCTCAGCGGCCAGCTCGCGGGCGTCATATCGGCTTCGCAGGTCGCGCGAGGCGTACAGGCTGTTCAACTCGTGCCGGAAATGATCTACCGCGTTCGCATCGGCTCGGGAAAGATTCCTTGCAATGAACTCCGGGTCGTCCAGGGCGATTTGCAGTCCTTGAATTCCTCGGTCGACAAGCTGCCGCCAATGGGGCGCCTCGAAGTAATGTCCTTCGATCTTCAGCAGCACCTCTTCGTAGAGATCCAACGCCTGGTCCAGCGGCAGTTGGGCAACCGCCGTGTTGAAGCTTCGGTCGGCCAGACGTCGGCCCAAGTCATAATGAACCCGGACGTATTCAAAACGCCGCAACAGCGACGGATCGGAAGGGTGTTTGCGGAGCGCCTCTTCATAGTGCGAAAGGGCCTCTCCCCACCGGCCGTCGCGCTCCAGCCGATACCCCTGCTCCAGCAGACGATCCACCTCGACCGCATGGCCTGGGATGGAAACCGCCGCCGGCTGAGCGACAACAACCCCGGCAGAGGTCGCGAGGAGCAAGATCGCCAGTGCAAGAATGCTGCGCCGGCCGAATGGTAGGACCCAACTTGGCATGGTGTCGTCCGTGGCGGATGGGGGCGTCCTGAATCGATCCGCACCTCGGCCGATCGACGCGGGGGAACGCGATCAGCCCGGAGGTACGGGGCTGCCGAGTGTGGCAATGCGGGATCCAACACTCGGGCCACACTGGAATATAGGCCACGGTTCGCGTGATGTCAAAAAGGCCTGCCGTTTTTTTGCCCGCAGAATCCTTCTCAACGATACCGCACGATCCCCCCAGGCCGCATTGCACGGAACAGAACCACACGCGCCAGTGGCAACGATTGCGCCGTTCATAACCCTCACGGCCATGCGTAACAGATACACCGCCACCAGGCACGGTGCGCACGGATCACGATGTTTCAACCACCGTGGCGCCCACGGCACAGCACAGGCTCGGGTCGGCCCGAAGTTCGGTGACAATATGCTGGGTTTCGTCGAGCAATTCGAGGGCTTGGTCGACGAGTTGGCAGGCGTCGGCGTCCGACCGTGCCGGCTCCTCGGGTGGCTCGGCATGGCACCAATGGCTAAGCCATGCCAGCCGGCGGCGCAATGGACCGGCAAGGAACTGCCGGACGCGATCGATCCGTCCTCGAACTTCGCGGCGCTGTTCGCGCCACTGGCGCCCTTCCTCGGCCAGCCGCCGGTTTTCCCGCGCGAGGTGCCGATAATCCAAGGCTTTATGAATGGCGATGGCCAAATCGACCTCGGAGCACGGCTTTGTGAAGTATTGGAACACCCGCCCTTCATTGACGGCGCGGATGACACCGTCCGTCGTGGCATGTCCGGTGAGCACGATTCGCATGACGTCAGGAGCGTGTTTTGCCACCCAGGCCACCAGGTCGTTGCCCGAAATGCCCGGCATCCTGTGATCGGCCACCAGGACGTCGACCGGGCGGGCCTTGATAATGGCGACGGCTTCCTCGCCGGAACGGGCCGTGTAAAGCTGAAACGGTTGGCGTCGCAATATGCGCACCAGCCCGTGCAGCAGATTGCTGTCGTCGTCGACAAGTAGCACAATGGGATCCATGGCAGGTCTCCTTCAATTCCATGTTGAGGATCGGCGAAGAAATAACTGTCGCTCCTTCTTCCCCCTCACCCTACCCTCTCCCACCGAGGGAGAGGGGACATCGGACAGTTATTTCGTTGCTGATGCTTACGATATTCAGGCCGTACACTGCGCCGGCGGGCAATAGGCCAGAGTCGGTTGCTCGCCGGCTGGGACCGCTCTAACCTCCGTTTCGTCAGGTTCCGAGTCGAGCGGCAACCGGACGATAAAGGTCGTGCCGCGGCCCAACTCGCTTTGGCACTCGACCGTGCCGCTGTGTTTGTCGACGATGATGGACCGCGCCATGGTGAGCCCTTGGCCGGTCCCTTGGCCGATCGCCTTCGTGGTGAAGAACAGATCGAAGATTTTCTGTTGCACGCGCTCGGGTATGCCGGTGCCGGTATCCTGAATATGGATTTCAGCAGAATCGCCGTTGCGCCGGGTGCGAACCGTGATGGTGCCCTTTTCGCCGTCTGTTTCCGCTTTCTCGGCGATCGCGTGCGCCGCATTGATGACCATGTTGAGGATTGCCTGATTCAGCTCGCCGGGGAGGCACGGCACCGGCGGCATCGCCGGGTCGAAATCGGTCACCAGATCGGCTACGTATTTCCATTCGTTGCGGCAAACCGTGAGCGTACTCTGGACGGCCCGATTCAAGTCGACCGCCACCTTTCTTTCGCTCCCAGGATGCGAAAAATCCTTCATCGCGCGGACAATTTCAGCCACACACTCGACGCCTTCCAGTGATTGTTCGACGGCGCGCGGTATCTCGCCGATCAGATAGGTCACGTCGGCCGCGCGCGCCGCGGCGCGCAGGCGTTCGAAAGGTTCCGCATTCATTTGGGCATCGGAATCCACGAGCCGCTGCAACGTCTCGAATATGTGGGATGCGTCCCGAAACGCATCGCCAAGAAACCGGATATTGTCGCCGATGTACTGGGTAGGGGTGTTGATTTCATGGGCGATTCCGGCCGCCAACTGCCCGATCGCCTCCATCCGCTGCATCTGGGCCAACTCGGCTTGCATGCGTTTCTGTTCGGTAATATCGCGTACGGTGGCTTGAACGCGCACTTGGCCGTCCAGTTGGAGTGGGGTCAGCAGCACCGTGGATGGGAACTCGGTCCCGTCGAGGCGCTTGTGCCGCCACTCGAAGTAGGCGCTGCCGTCGCGTATGGCCTGCTCGATCATCTCCTTGGCTTTCTCGCGCGACGGCCGTCCATCGGGCTGACAAGGCGGCGACAAGTCCCACGGAGCCATCTGCAGGAATTGCTGCAAATTCGCCGTGCCGAACAGCGCGAGAGCCGCGGGATTCACGGCGGTGACCTTTCCGGTGGCCACGTCGGTGGCCATGATGGCGTCCCGCGAACTCTCAAAAAGGGCCCGGTGCCGTTCTTCGCTCAGGCGTAGCCTCTCTTCGGCCTTGTGCCGGCCTATGAAGTCGCCCAGTCGCTTGGCAACGTCTTCCATGAGCGTCTGCTCTTCCTGAAGAAACGGTGTTTCCACGTCGCCCGGCGACTCCTCAAGACAGCACACCTCCAATGCTCCGATAAACTCGCCGTCGAACATGACAGGCGATGCGAGCTTCCACGGCGTTTCGTGAAAGTCGCCGCATGCGTAAACCTTGTCGTGCAGCACAATGCGGGCTGAAACGCGCTCGGGACACTGAAAGCCGTTCGGAATCTGTACGGCAATGGCAGTCAGCAGTTCGGCCAAAGGCTTGTCCACGTCTTCCATCAATCGTGAAACGGCGTGCAGGCAGTGCAGCTCCTTGATACGCTCGTCCAGTTCCGTGGTGCGTCGCTGAAGCGCATCCTCGGCCCGCTTGCGTCGGTCGAGGAACCGAGCGACTTGGCGAATCTCGACTGGGTGAAGCGGCTTGTGCAACGAGAGAAGCCGATCGCTTTGCGCAAACTCCGCCCACTCGGCGATGCGCAGGGCCTTCTCTGAGCCGGTCATCGTAACCACGAGCAAAGACGGATCCACGGCCCACAGCCGGCGGGTGGTTTCGATGCCGTCCATGCCCGCCATCCTCAGGTCGACGAAGGCGATGGCGTAGGGGCGGCCCGCGCGATAGGCGCGTTCGCACAGCCGCACTCCTTCGACCCCGGATAGCGCCGTGTCGAGGCACTCTGGGTTACTGGACATGTGGCCGGCCGGGCTTGCACTTGTGAGCGGCACCAGGTCGGTTTCGGGGTGGGCCCGCGCTGTCCCAAGCACGGCCCGGAACAGATTGAGGATGGACGCATCATCGTCAATCACCAGAACGCGAGTGGGGGAGGAATCCATTACAATTGCCTTCGTTCGGGCCTTTCGATTGGCTTGCGTTCCAGCGCAACAGCTTCTTTCAAGGCGTCGGTGCGAACGAATACCTTGATGGGCGCGCTGAGTCCCACGTTGGCCACGTAATTGCGCAGTCGGGCTCGCATCGAGGCGGTCATTTCCTGCCCCTTGGCACACAGCAACGTACCTTGCATCGTCCGCACGTCATCGGCGAGGAACATTCCATCGGCAAGTTGCGAGACCTTCACCTGCCGGATGACACACGTCTGTTCGATGCGCAGAACCTTCCCCAAGGTCTCGACCACGCGAGGGTCGTAGAGCCCGTGACGATCGTGCATCCTGGCCATGGCCATATCTTCGGAGTATCCGCCATGGACGAGGGCGTCGAAATCGAGCGCGACCTTCAGCACGCGGCTGCCCAGCGGGATTTGCTCGCCGTGCATCGGGTCGTCGGGGCCCGTCCCTTCGTACGGATGTTCCTGGTAGCCGATGATCTCGGCCACGGGCTCCAGACGCGGGATATTCTCGAGCATTTCCCGACCCAGCGCCGGATAGGCCGCATATTGCTCGGCCTCGATGCGCGAAAGCTCCTGGCCGCGGAACACCTTTGCGAGCGTCTCCTCCGGCACGGAAACACAGCCTACCTGAGAAAGCATTGCGGCAATGCGCATACGCCAGCCGTCCTCGACGCCCAGTTCGACCGCAATGTCGTTCACCAGCCGGGCCACGCGCGACGCACGCCCAAACGCCGCTGGGTTCACCGCGGCCAGCACGTCGGTGAGCACCTTGATGCAGCCGCCGAGTGTCTTCGACATCAGGTCGCGTTCCGCCCGGATCAGCCGGTACTGCTCGATGCCCGCTTCGAGGAACTGGGCGAACTCGTCGGGCGGGCAAGGCTTGGTCATGAAGCGGAACACGTGCCCCCGGTTGACCGCTTCGAGCGCGGTCTGTTGGTCGGCGTTGCCGGTAAGCATCATACGGACCGTATCGGGGGCGATTTCCTTCACTTGGGCCAGAACCTCGACGCCGCTGAGGCCCGGCATGCGCATGTCGGCCACGACGACGGCATACGGGCCTTGGTGGCGCACGGCTTCCAGCGCCTCTTCGCCGCCGAGCGCTGGTTCAATGTGAAACCGCTTCCGGAGCGCACGCTGGTACGCCTGGAGGATGTTCGGGTCGTCGTCGATGCAAAGAATACGTTCGGTCATGCCGTTGCTCCTTCCCATGCGGCCGAGCGGCACAGCTCGGCCCAGACGCTGACGCGGTCGGCTTTGCCGATCCGTTCAAGGTAGGCATTGTCCAACTTGCAGTGTCGTCCGGATGGCTGGCGACATAAGGCATTGGCAGCGTGAACGGCCGTCAACGCCGTGAAGCCGCAGTCTTCCGATATGGCGGGCGTGTGGTGCATGGCCGCAATGCGGACCAGCGAGTCCGGAAGCCCCCACAGGGATAGCAGGTAGGCGCCGAGGGCGGCATGGTCGGCGCCGCACGTTTGCCGTTCGAACGTGCAACGATCGTCATTGTCGTCACCGGCGGCCAATAGGTCGGCGTACCGGCCGGGCACCTGCTGAATGAGTACGAGCCTTCCCACGTCGTGCAGCAAGCCACCCCAGCGAGCGTCGGCGATCAGGTCCGGGCAGTTCGTTTCCACTTGGGCGATGCGCAAGGCAACCTCTGCCACGGTCCGGCAATGGTCGACTGCCGAGGCAAGCCACGACATGTAGGGCTCAGCGAGTGGGGGCGCGATGAACACGTTGCCTACTGCAGCCAACTCGCTCAGCCGCTCCTGGCCCAAAAGGCCGGCGGCGCGGCGCGGATTGACGAGCGGTTGCGGACTGCCGAAGTAGCCTGAGTTGACCAATTGCAGGACGCGCGCCGCCATGCCGGGGTCGCCGGCAACGACGCGCCCGGCCTGATCCATGCAGCCCTCGGCGGCCTCCAGTGCGGCTGTCAGGCTGCCCAGGCTTTCCGGCAAACTGGGAAGCGCTTCGACTCGCGAAGCCAGTTCTTGCGCCTCGGGATCCGACATGCAGTTGCCAAGCCGGCAGGCACGGCTAAGGGCTCCTTTAAGCGTTTCGGAGTTACAGGGCTTCGTAAGGAACTGGTGGGCGGGGCCGATCGCCTTCAGCACCGCGCGCCGGTCGCACTGGCCCGAAAGAATCAGACGCACCGTCGTCGGGAAGCGCTCCCGAACGTTCCTTAACAGTTCGGAGCCGTCCATCCCCGGCATCCGCATGTCGGAAACAACGACGTCAAACCGACGTTCGGCCAGGCATTGGAGCGCTTCAGGGCCGCTTTCCACGAATTCCATCGCCCATTCGCTTCGCAGGCTGTGTAGCATGCGTCTCAGTCCATTGAGCAGTTTCGGTTCGTCATCGACGAACAGGAATCTTTGCACTTCGCACCTCCTTCGGCTCAATGGGGAGCCGCACAATGAACTCGGTCCCGCGACCAAGTTCGGTTTCTAAATGGATGGTGCCCCCATGCCGTTCCGTAATAATGGAATGGACAATGGCCAGCCCTTGACCGGTTCCTCGCCCAACCTGCTTCGTGGTGAAGAACGGATCGAATACACGATTGCGAATCGCCGGCGAGATGCCCGTGCCCGTATCGGCCACGCGCACTTCAGCCAGCGGGCCTTCGCGGCGGGTGCGCACGGTAATGGTCCCTTTCCCGTCCGGCTCCGGGCCCAATCGGTCGCCAATGGCATGAGCGGCGTTCACGATGAGGTTGAGCATCACCTGATTGAAGTCGCTGGGCAAACAGGTGACATGCGGCAGCGACTCGTCAAGGTCGGTCACCACGTCGGCCAGGTACTTCCATTCGTTTCGCGAAACCGTCAGCGTGCTGGAGATGGCTTGGTTCAGGTCGATCGCCTGCTTTTCGTCGCCGCCGGGATGCGAAAACTCCTTCATGGATCGCACAATCTTTGCCACTTGCGCCACGCCGTCGAGCGACTGGCGGATGGCCGCGGGGATTTCGCGGATGACGAAATCCAGGTCGGCCTCGGCCGCCGCGCGCTCGACTTCGTCGATCAGCGGCTCGGTGACGCTGCCCGATTTGGCCGCCTCGAGCAGCCGTGCGTACCGATTCAGCAGATTGCCCAGACCGGCAAACGAATCGCCCAGGAACCGGGTATTATCGCCGATATACTGGGTGGGCGTATTGATTTCGTGGGCAATCCCCGCAGCGAGCTGGCCGATGGATTCAAGTTTTTGCGCCTGACGGAGCTGCGCTTCGAGCATTCGCTGCTCGGAAATGTCGCGAAAGGTGACCACGGCGCCCACCACCTCCCCGCCTTCGTTGATGGGGGTGGCCATATATTCGACGGGGAAGGGCATACCGTCGGCACGCCAGAAGACTTCGGTATCGACCCGAGCGACCAACCGGCCTTTCGCTGCCCGGCACATCGGGCATTGCTCCGGTGCATTGGGCATGCCGTCGGCCCGGCTATGGTGAATCCTTTCGTGCAACCGGTCGCCAACCAGTTCTTCGGGCCGGTAGCCAAGCATGCGCGCGGCAGCCGGATTCACGAACATGGCTCGGCCGTTCACGTCGATGCCGCAAATCCCCTCGCCGGCCGAATTCAGAATCATTGCGTTTTGCAGGTGCAGGCGTTGGAGTGCCAGTTCGGCCTGTTTGCGTTCCGCGATATCGCGTTGGAGTTGTCGGGCATGCTCCTGCTGGGCGTGGAGGCGTTCTTCGCGTTCTTCCAGAGCGTTGGCCGTGGCCTCGGAATGCGCGGCTCGCAGCGTGTCGTGTTCCGCCTGGAGGTGCTCGATGCGAGTCGTCAGGATGGCCCGCTCGGCGGCGTCGGCCGCCGTCCGGGCGGCAAGGGGCGCCACCAAGGCGCCCAGGCCGGCATCCTCGTCGAGCAGCGGCCCACCGGCGGCGTCGGTCGCAAAAACGCAAACGACGATGGTGCCGTCGGAAACGCCGGGCAAGCGTCCGGCAACAACAGTCTCCTGCCAGCGGTCCTGCCCGGTTACGAAACGGCATGACGGCGCGTCT
>SKZG01000041.1 GCA_007127495.1 Planctomycetales bacterium | reverse complement strand
TTGGCAGGGAACTGCTTGCTCGGCAGGCCCGGTTCGACGTGATGTTGAAGAACCTACCGGAGAAGCACGAAAACAGGAACAAGGTCGTCGAGGAGCAGGGCCGAATTGCCAAAGCGATTCAACAACTGACAAAACTCGCCGAGCTGTCGGGAGAGATACACGAGCAGGGAAAGATTCACTATCGCGTTTTCACGATGGCGGACGACCGTCAAGTCGACCTTTGGAGCACCGAAGTCGCTCCCAGTGCGGCCGCCACTGCAGGCATGCCGAGTTCGCCGAGCGGCCAACTCGGCATGAGGGCGCCCGCCCCGCCGCCACGGTTCATACAGACGGTCTCCGGCGGGAGTAACCTCTGATGCGCTACGCGGTTGTTTTGCTTCTGGGAGCCTGCCTGGTGCCGCACGGTGTAGCGGGGGCGCAGAACCCCGACTTGCCCTATGCCGATCGAATCGACCAATGGATCCTCGATTTGAAAAGCGACGACCTGCTCGACCGCTGGTACGCTGCCTACGCGTTGGGGCAGGCAGGGCCTGCTGCGGCTGCCGCGGTCGAGCCGCTGATGGGCATCCTCGCCAACCTCGGGGGCCACGAGTATGTTCGAGGGACGGCGGCCTGGGCCCTGGGCCGGATCGGGACGCAGGCTGAGCAGGCCATGCCGCTGCTGATCGAAACGCTGGATTCGGCCCACATCTCCGTGCGCCGCAATTCGCCGCGAGCGTTGGGGGCGATTGGCGCGCCGGCCGCCGCGCCGGCCGTGCCGCGCCTCCTCGGTTTGCTAAGCGACCGCGACCCGGAAGTGCGGGCCAATGCCGCAATGGCCCTGTGGCAGATCGAACGGCACGAGCGGGCAATTCCCGCGCTTACAGCCATGTTGGCAGGCCCCAGAGCCGGCGTCTACGAAGCGGCCGTCGCGTTCGGGCAACTGGAAGCCGTACCCGAGCAGGCTGTGCTTGAAGCCCTGGTCGGGACGTTCACCCATCGCGATCCTGCCGTTCGGCAGGCTGCGGCACGCTCCGCCGGGGCATTTGGGGAAGCAGCGTTGCCGGCGATGCAGCAGGCCCTGGGCAGCGAGCACACCGAGGCGCGCCAGGCTGCATTGGAGGCACTCGGCTGGGTCGGTCGGAGTGCCGTTGGAGTGGTTATGACTGCCCTGAAAGATCCTTCGCCCGCCGTCCGCCGTACCGCCGCCCAAACGCTCGGCCGCCTGGGCACCGATGCCTTGGAGGCCGAACAGGCCCTGGTGGCCGCGCTCGACGATCCGAACGCCGAGGTCCGAAAAGCCGTTGCCTGGGCGATTCGCAGGGTACGCGGGTAGTTGAGTGTCTTACGTCGCAACATGCACACATCGCAGAAGCCGCCTGTGGACTGCGGGCCCAGGCCGCGCTAGAAACTGCCCGTCATCATCCACTTTCTGCTGATGACTCGGCCGACTGCTGGTGCGACTGCAACGCGAGCAGCAACTGGCCGGCCGAGGTCGGCGCGCGGTTGAGCACCTCCGAGCCGGCGCGCAGGGCGGAGCCAGCGGCCGCGATGTATGCGTTGTGGTCGCAAAGTCGCCCGAGGCGCAACAACGCGCCGGCTGCCATCCCATTGCCGCTGGGCGTCGAACCGTCGACGAAGTCTTTCGGGCGAGCGATCAGTGGCTCATGGTCGGCAGGGGTATAGAAAAACCCGTCGCCCTCGCCATCGGCGAAGTGTGCCAGCAGATCGTCGGCTTGATGTCGGGCCGCATCGAGCCATTGCGGCTCGCCGGTCGTTTCATACAGGGTGGCCAACGCATCGGCCAGCAGAGCGACGTCGTCCAGGAACGCCGTGTGCCGGGCTTCGCCGTTGCGCCAACAATGCAGCATGCGCCCCCGAGCGTCACGCATCCGACTCAGAAGAAAGCTTGCGGCTCGGACGGCCGCCTCGGTATAACGCGAGTCGCCAAACGCATTGCCGGCTCGTGCCAGTGCATGGACCATCATGGCATTCCAACCGAGCAGCACCTTATCATCGCATGCAGGACGAACGCGTTCTTCCCTAACGGCCAGCAGTGCCGCTCGACTTGCGTCCAGTTCCGCCGATAGTTCCTCAGCCGGCCGAGCCATCGCACGAGCGTGTTCCGCAAGCGAACCGGATCGGTTCAGAATGTTCTTATTCTCGAAATTGCCGGACTCGGTTATGTCATATACCCGACAAAACTTCTTCGCGCGCTCCGTGCCGAGTGTCGCATGCACTTGTTCCGGCGTCCACAAGTAGAACGTCCCTTCGTGCCCTTCGCTATCGGCGTCTTCACTGCTGAAGAAGGCGCCCTCCGGATGTGTCATGTCGCGCAGTACGTACTGAAGCGTTTCGCGGGCGACGCGGGCGAAGTCGTTGTTCCCGGTAGCCTGCCATGCTTCCACATAGCAGGATACCAGTTGGGCGTTGTCATAGAGCATCTTTTCGAAGTGGGGAACCAGCCACCGACGATCGACGCTGTAGCGATGGAATCCGCCGCCCAATTGATCGCAGATGCCGCCCGCAGCCATCTGCTGGAGCGTCGCAACAACCATGTTCAGCAGGTCGGGACGATTCGTATGCCGCCAGCGGCACAGGAGGAAGCGGAGGCTGGTGGGCTGTGGAAACTTGGGGGCCTGACCGAACCCGCCATGCTTCGAATCGAATGCTTGCCGCAGAGCCGCCTCGGCCGCGGCCAAGGGGGCTGCACCCGGAAGCGCCGCGCGGCCGGCTCCCCGGTTGCTTGCGACGAGGAACTCCGTCACTTGATCGGCCTGTCCCTCCAGTTCTTTTCGGCGATCCTGCCAAGCGCCGGCAACGGCTTGCAGCACGTTGTCGAAGCCGGCCATACCGCCACGCGCCGGGTAGGGCCAATATGTGCCGCCGAAGTATGGTCGCCCATCCGGCGTGAGGAACACCGAAAGTGGCCAACCTCCCTGTCCGGTCATCGCCTGTACCGCGTCCATATAGAGCAGGTCGAGGTCAGGCCGTTCCTCCCGATCGACCTTCACGCTTACGAAATGTTCGCCGAGAAGCCGCGCAATCGGTTCCTTTTCAAAACTTTCGTGTGCCATGACATGGCACCAGTGGCACGACGCGTATCCAATGGAAAGAAAGAGCGGTTTATCCTCCTCGCACGCCTTGTGCAGAGCTTGCTCGCCCCACGGATACCAGTCGACGGGGTTGTCGGCGTGTTGCAG
>SKZG01000522.1 GCA_007127495.1 Planctomycetales bacterium | reverse complement strand
CCCTTCAACAGGAACAGGGCTTTCCACAGGTTCTCGCCCTTGCCGCATTGCTCGCCTTCCTCGTGAAGATGCTCAGCGGCAAGGTACACGTCGGCACCGAAACTGGCGGCGATTTCGCGTGTGCGGTCCGTACTGCCGCTATCGACCACGGCAATTTCGTCGAGCAGCGGGTAGCGGTCAGCCAACTCGGCCTTCAGGATGACGATCTCCTGGCCGATCGTCTTCTCCTCGTTCAGTGCGGGCAGGCACAGGGAGATACTCAGGCCCTTGCGCTCCTTCTCCTCCACAAGCCGCTTGATGTCCCAGAACTGCGAGTGATGGAAGGTGCGTTCGGCCAGCCACGGTTCATTCTTCATCGCATGCCCCCCGGTCGATGGCCACAATGGCGCCCACCAGTTGCGCCACTCCGGTCAGAATCGGCTCGATCAGCACGTAGTCGGTCCCTTTCATGCGGCTTCGTTCGCCGCGAGAAATGCCCAAGGTAACGGCGGGGATGCCGCGAGCGATGAATTCGCTCAACTCGGAGGGGCTGTGCCCCTGGTCCGGCTCGATGCCGAGTGACTGCATCACGCTCAAAACCAGTTTGACCAGCGGATGCGAGAACGGGATGCCGCCTGCCCGAGTTCGGAAGAACATATCTTCGTGAACGTTGACCGCATGCCGGGCCGACATTTCGGCCACGATGTCGCGAATGCGTTGGTGGATCTCGTCGATCATCGCGTCGCTGTGGCTGACGATTTCCAAGCCCAGTTCGGCATGGTCGGGTTCCACGTCGTAAGCCACTCCGGCGCGAAGACGCCCGAGGCGGATCACCGTGTACGGCCGGCTTGGCGTGGCGATGCCCAGAATGCGGTTGATGATGTGGTTGATGACCACCAGGGCGCTTTCGGAGCCGTAGCTTCGCGAGGGTTCGGGCCGGACGTCGCAGGTGACGTCGCCTCGCGCCGTACCGATGGAAAAGTAATTCAGTCGCCCGAGCTGCAGCCCTTCCACGCATATCCCCACGTCCACCCGGCCGCGCAGGTGCTCCAGGAAGAAGCGGATGCCCGCATGATTGCCGCGCCCCAGCGAGTTGGTCGAGCCGAGCAGGATCAGGTCCGACTGCAGCTCGATGCCGAGGTGTTCGAGCACGAAGGGCATCAGGGAAACGCTGGCCGCCCCCAGCGCGTTGTCGCCCGTACCGGCGCCGATCACGCGGTCCGCTTCCACGGTCACGTTGTGGTCGAAGTTGGCCGGGTAGATGGTATCGAGATGGGAAGCGAGCAGGATCGTGCGGTTGCCGTCGCGGCCGTGCCACCGGCCGACCGCGTTCCCCACTTCGTCGGCCGATGCGTCGGCCAGGCCCGCCTCGGCAAATCGGTCGAGCAGGAAGCGCGCACGATGTTCTTCCTGACCCGAGGGCGCCGGAATCTGGGCGATCATCACCAGGTTCGCCAGCAACCGCTCGCGCATGGGCTTCAACGCCTCGGGAAGGCGGCTCAGATCCACGGAGGGTACGGGGTGTTCGGAGGCGGTCGGCATCGGGCGGTTTGGCAGTCCAGGAAATCAGGGTACGGTGGCGGTTGCGTTGGCAATTATCCTTTGGGGCCGGCGTCGCGGATGGCGCGGCTGGCGTCGAGTTCGTACTTCGCGAAGTTCTTGCGAAACAATTCGCACAGCTTCTTCGCCGCGAGGTCGTAGGCGCCGGGGTCCGGCCAGGTGTTTTTCGCAATCAGCGCATCCGGCGGCACGTTGGGGCACGCCGTGGGCACCTCAAGGCCGAAGTTGGGGTCCACCGCGGCAGGGCAGTCGTCCAGCGCGCCGGCGTGGATGGCGTCGATGATCGCCCGCGTGTGCTGGATGGACATCCGCCGGCCGGTGCCATACGGACCGCCCGACCAGCCCGTGTTGACCAGCCACGCCCGCGAACCGTGGTTCCGCATGCGCTCGGCCAGCATTTCAGCGTACTTGGTCGGATGCCACACGAGGAACGCGGCGCCGAAGCAGGCCGAAAAATTGGGCACGGGATCGGCAATGCCCACCTCCGTGCCGGCCACCTTGGCCGTGTAGCCGCTGATGAAATGGTACATTGCCTGGGCCGGTGTCAGGCGGCTGACGGGCGGGAGCACGCCGAACGCGTCGCACGTGAGAAAAATGAGGTTCTTGGGGTGCCCGCCCACCGAGGGCACCTTTGCGTTCGGGATGAACTCGATGGGGTACGAGGCGCGGGTATTCTCGGTAAGCGAGGCGTCACGGAAGTCGACCTGGCGGGTGCGGTCGTCGTAGACGGCGTTTTCCAGAACCGTGCCGAAGCGAATGGCGTGGTAGATTTCCGGCTCGTTGTCCGCCGAAAGATGGATGCTCTTGGCATAGCAGCCGCCCTCGATGTTGAAAATGCCGTCATCCGTCCAGCAGTGTTCGTCATCGCCAATGAGGGTGCGGTTGCGCTCGGTCGAGAGGGTCGTCTTGCCGGTTCCGGAAAGGCCGAAGAACAGCGACACGTCGCCCCGCTTGCCCTCGTTTGCGGAGCAGTGCATCGAGAGCACGCCTTGGCGGGGCATCAGGTAGTTCATGACCGTGAACACGCCCTTCTTCATCTCGCCCGCGTACTGCGTGCCCAGGATGACGAACTCGCCCCGCTCAAAACTGATGTTCACGCTGGTGCGCGACCCGATGGACGGCGACACGTCCGGGTCGGCCGGGAACTTGCCGGCGTTGTAAATCACGTAGTCGGGCTCGCCGAACTCCACCAGTTCGGGCAGGGACGGACGTATGAGCATGTTGTGCATAAACAAGGCGTGGTACGCCTGCTCGCAGATGACGCGAATCTTGATGCGGTACTTCGGAGCCCAACCGGCGTAGCCGTCCATGACGTACAGCAGGTCGCGAGTGTTGAGGTAATCGATCGCCCGCTGCCGGTTCAACATGAACGTATTCTCATCGATCTTCATGTTGACCGCCCCCCACCAAATATCGCCGGAGCTTTGCGGGTGGGCGACAATGCGTTTGTCGTTGGGGCTGCGGCCGGTCTTCTCGCCTGAACTCGTCGAAAGCGCTCCGGTGGCCATAATGGCCCCGTGCTCGTGCAGGATGCTGTGCTCGTACAATTGGGCGGGCGACGGATTGCGCAGGATCCGGCGTGTGGCAATTCCGAGGTTTTCGAGCTGCTTCTTGGTTTCTTGCATGGCCGCTCCGTTCCGACAT
>SKZG01000164.1 GCA_007127495.1 Planctomycetales bacterium | reverse complement strand
TCTGCCGCTCGCCTTACGGGTTACGGAACCCGCTTTTCTGGACGCGCAAGTCGGACGGTTTCCGCAACGAGTCGATCATGACACAAACGAATTTTTCCCCACCGGCCGGCCCGCTCGAGGCCGACGGAGCCTGCGTCGCCGGATGGTGGCAAGCCGCCGACGTGGGGAATGTGCAGTGCAACCTTTGCCCTCGAACCTGCCAGATCGCGCCGGGGAAGCGGGGTTTCTGCTTTGTGCGCGAGAATCGGGGGGGCCGGCTGGTTTCCGCCACGTACGGACGCAGCACCGGCTTCTGCATCGATCCGATCGAAAAGAAGCCGCTCTATCAGTTTTATCCGGGCACGTCGGTGCTCTCGTTCGGCACGGCCGGCTGCAACCTGGGTTGCCGATTCTGCCAGAATTGGACCATGTCGCGCAGTCGCGATGTGGCGGCCGGCTCGGAGGTCGCACGCCCGGAAACGGTGGCGAACGCCGCGCTTCAGCTCGGCTGCCGCAGCGTCGCCTTCACGTACAACGACCCGATCGTCTGGGCGGAGTACGCAATCGATACGGCCCAAGTGTGCCGTGCCGCCGGGGTGAAGACCGTGGCGGTCACCTCCGGGTATATTGCCGGTCCGGCTCGTGCCGAGTTCTTTCGCTACATGGACGCGGCGAACGTCGATTTGAAGGGGTTTACCGAGGCGTTTTATCGCGACTACTGCCGCGGGCAATTGGCGCCGGTGCTCGATACGCTTCGCTACCTGGCTTGCGAAACCGACGTGTGGTTGGAGATCACGAATCTGATCATTCCGGAGGCGAACGATTCGCCGGAGGAAATCGAGCAGATGTGCCGGTGGATCGTCGGCGAGTTGGGCTCCGACGTGCCGCTCCATTTCAGTGCTTTTCATCCCGACTTTCAGATCAACGATCGCGGTCCTACACCGCGCGAGACGCTTCTGATGGCGCACCGCATTGCCAGGCGTGCCGGGTTGCGTTACGTGTACACGGGCAACCTGGACGACCCGGAGCACCAGGCCACGCTGTGCCCCAACTGCGAGCAAGTGGTTATCGGGCGGCACGGATATGTTCTGGCGCCGTACCGTGTGGTGGAAGGTCGCTGCGGCGAGTGCTACGGCCCGATCGCCGGCCGTTATGCCGAGGGTCCGGGCGACTGGGGCGGCCGGCGTTTGCCCGTTCGCATCGCCGATCACGCCGAGCCGGCTGCTCCGCCGGCGGCTGAGCCGCCCGTGCGCGCCGAGAGCAAGCCCGTGTTGAACGCGAAGCAGCGTCAGCGGCTCCTTCAGGCCGCGAGCAGGCGAGTGCAAGCTTGCGTTTTGGGGGCTTCGCCCGAGCCGCTGAAACAAACGCTGGCCGAGATTGCGGAAATACCGCTGTACGGAGCTTTTGTCAGCCTGAAGCGAAGCGGGAGGCTCCGTTCCTGCTGCGGTTGCCTGGGCGACGCCGTTCCGCTTTGGGAAGCCGTCGATGGGGCGGCCGACCGCGCCGCGTGCGACGACCCGCGCTTTCCGCCCATCACCGCCGACGAACTGGACCAGCTCGACCTGGAGGTATGGCTCTTGTGGCAACCCCAGCCCGTCCTGCAGCGAGGCGAGGCCCGAGTCCTGGCCGTCGAAATCGGACGACACGGAGTTCAAATCGCCCGCGGCAACGCGCGCGGGCTGCTGTTGCCCGGTGTTGCCGTTGAGCATCGGCTCGACGCTGAGAAGTTCTTGACACAGGTGTGCTTGAAGGCGGGCCTGCCCGGTGACGCGTGGTTACACGACGACACCACGGTGATGACCTTCGAAGGTTACGCGATTCGCGGAAAGCTTGCTTCAGGTTTGCTTTCCGCCGCCGGAGAGGCGGGTGGGCAACGGCGCCCGCCGCGGAAAACGTCGGCCGGCACGACGCGCACGCACCAAGCGTGCGACGTCCGCCCGCCGGCCGTGGCGGGCATGTTCTATCCGGATGATCCCAACGGGCTCGAAGCCGCGGTGGATGCGCTGATGCCCGCCAATGCTGAACGAGACGCTTGGGCGGCGGCGCTGGTTCCGCACGCGGGCTGGGCATACTCCGGCCGCCTCGCTGCCGAAACGCTCGCCCGCGTGAACATGCCTCGGCAGGTCGTCATTTTATGTCCACGGCATACGGGCTTGGGCGCCGAGTGGGCGGTGGCGCCGCACGATGTTTGGGCGCTTCCCGGAGGCGGCCTGGCGTCCGACCGCGAGTTGGCCGAACACCTCGCGAGCGCCATTTCCGGACTGGAACTCGACGGGGCCGCGCATGGGCAGGAGCACGCCATCGAGGTGCAGTTGCCGTTGATCGCGAGGTTGCGGCCGGACGCGCGCGTGGTCGGCATTGCCGTCGGAGGCGGCGATTTGCCTGAGCTTCAGCGATTCGGGCAGCAGCTTGCCGACGTGTTGCGGCCGCTCGAGCCGCACCCCTTGTTGGTCATTTCCAGCGATATGAACCACTTTGCCGACGACCGCAAAACACGGGCGGTTGACCGCGTGGCCCTCGATGCGATCGTAGCGCTCGATCCGGCTCGCCTCTATCATACCGTGCGTGAGCACGGCATCAGCATGTGCGGCATGAAGCCCGCGGTCGTGGTGCTGGAGGCCCTCGCCCGGTTGGGGGCGATCGGCCACGTGGCCGAGGTAGGCTACGCAACCAGCGCCGACGCCGGGGGTGATACCTCGCGGGTGGTTGGCTATGCGGGCATGCTGTTCGCTTAGCCGTAAGGTCAATGAAGGCGCACGCCGATTCGGGCGGCGCGCACGGTGAGGCCGCGGCGGAAATACTGAAAACGGTGGCGAATGTTCTTCGTGCGCGCCCATTGGAAGGTGCTCTCGACCATGGCGGCGGGCAGGCGCTGGCTCGCAGGCCGGTTCTGGTTGTTCACACGGTCCACCACGTCGTCGATGAACCCGTCTTCCTCCGGACGAGCCGTTTGCAGCGCGCTCTTCATCTCCTCGGCGGTGAGGCTCATCCGGCGAGACGCGTAAACCGTTGAGCTAAGCAACGCCGTGGAAGCCAGGGTAAGTAACGCAATACGGGCAAAGGAGGTGTGCATGGCGGTGGATCTCCGAAGGTTCTTCCGTTTTTAGTTGCAGACAGCCTTTGGTTCAAGGACGGCACACGGCGTGTGCCTACTGAATTCAAGCGGTTTGTATCGAGAACCAGGGCTGCGAGGCAAGAGCAGTTGAACGCAC
>SKZG01000061.1 GCA_007127495.1 Planctomycetales bacterium | reverse complement strand
TGCTGGGAATGGTGCCGCCGACGATCGAATCGACCCACACGAAGTTGTTCTTCTCATCGTAGTGGTATTCGCGCATGGAGGCGAATCGGGCCTTGGTGCAAAACTCCTCGGGGTCGGTGTCTTTGGGGAAGGGGAACATGCGAATGTGGACCTCGCCGAACTGGCCCCGCCCGCCGGTTTGCTTCTTGTGCCGGTACATGCCTTCGGCGTTGGCCTGGACGGTTTCCCGATAGGGAATCTTCGGCTCCTTGGTTTCCACTTCGACCTTGTCACGCCGCTTCAGTCGCTCCTGGACAATTTGCAGGTGCAGTTCACTCATGCCGGTGGCCACGATTTCCTTGGTTTGCGGGTCGCGGTCGAGGCGGAAGGTGGGGTCCTCCTGCACGATCTTATGCAGCGAGCCGGAAAGCTTGGTCTCGTCGCCCCGGCTCTTGGGACTGACCGCCAGCCCCACCATCGGCTCGGGGAACGGGATGCGCGGCATGGTCAACTCGCCCAGGGTTGCGCCGGTTTCGAGTTCCTCGACCTTGGTGACGGCGCAAATCCCGCCGGGCCCGACTTCGTCGATCGAGTTCAATTGGTCGGCCTGCGGCTGGTTGAGCTGGCTGAGTTTGAGCCCCTTACGCTGACCGGCCATGGGCACGGTCTCGCCTTCTCGCAAGGTGCCCGAAAAAACGCGGAAGAAACTGATCTTCTGAACAAACGGGTCGATTCGGGTTTTGAACACTTGGACCGCCAGGGGGCCGTCGGGGTCGGCTTTCAGTTCCACCTCATTGCCCTCGGCGTCTTTCGCCGCGCGGCGGACCGCGCCCGGCGGAAGCGCGCACATGCCCAGGCCGTCGAGCAGTTCCGGCAGTCCCACGCCCGTCTTGCCCGAGCAGCACAGGATAGGAATGAGCGTTCCCTCCGCGACCGCTCGGACGATGAGCCGTTGGAGTTCTTCGGGTGTCGGTTGCTGGCCCTCGAAGTAGCGTTCCATGACCTCCTCGTCGACTTCGATGATCGACTCCAGAAGCGCCTCGCTGATTTCATTCGGGTCGATCAGCGCGCCGCCGGTTTCGTCGGGGACGCTGAGCGTGCCGGCCACGCCTTGGAAGTCGCCGCCCTGGCCAATGGGTACGTTCAAAAGCTGGCAGGTGCTGCCGAACACTTCCCGAATGGTCGCCAGGAGTGCGGCGAATTCGATGTTCTCGGAGTCCATCTTGTTGAGCACAATGACGCGCCCCAGGCCGGCCTTCTCGGCCTCGGCGAAGACGCGCCGCGTATTCACCTCGATGCCGGCCTGCGCGTTGATGACAATCACCGCCGTGTCGGCGCCGCGCATCGCGCCGATAGCCTGACCGATGAAGTCGGGATAGCCGGGTGTGTCGATGGCTTGGAAGTGCTTGCCGGCGTGGTCAAAATGGGTCACCGTGGACTCGATTGAGTACTTGTGATGCTTTTCTTCTTCGTCGAAGTCGCAAATGCTGGTTCCCTCGTCGACACTGGCCTGACGCTTCACGGCGCCGGTGTGGTTCAGCAGCGTGTCGACCAGCGTGGTCTTGCCCGCCGACCCATGCCCGCAGAGAACAATATTGCGAATCTGATCGACCTGATACTTCGGCATAGTGATTTCCTTGTTCTAGCGTTCCAAATCTCGTTGGCGGGTAGCGGCCCGCCCCTTTTCATCCCGCCGCCGCCAGGGCGGCAGGCAGGTCCAGTTTTCTCTCATAAAGCGCCCGGCCGATAATGCAGCCGTCCATGTTCGCGCGGGCCAGCGCGGCCACGTCGTCGGCATTGCTCACGCCGCCGGAGGCGACGACCGGCCATTCGACCGCCTGCTTCATCTGTCGCATGGCCCCGACGTTTGGGCCGGTCAGCATCCCATCGGTGGCGATGTCGGTGTACACGACCGCGGCAATCGGCTCGCCGGCGAATTGCCGCGCCAAATCAACGGCAGGCGTCGCGCTGGTGTTCATCCACCCGTCCGTCGCGACCAGGCCGTCGCGGGCGTCAATACCGAGCACCAGCCGGCCGGGAAACGAGCGGCACATTTTTCGAAACCATTCGGGCTCCCGCAAGGCCAAGGTTCCGACCACCAACCGGCTGAGACCGGCATCCAAGAGCTGTCGGATGGTCGCCTCGGTGCGAATGCCGCCCCCAATTTCGCAGGGGACTCCGATGGCTTCGACAATATCGCGTACGACGGGCAAGTTTTCCGGACGTCCGGTTCGGGCACCGTCGAGATCGACCAAGTGAACCCGCTCGGCCCCCTGCGATACCCAATGCCGCGCCATGGCGACCGGGTCGTCGCCAAAAAAGGTCTCGCGTTGATAGTCGCCCTGCTGCAGGCGTACGCAGTTCCCCCCTCTTAGGTCGATCGCCGGCCAGATTTCCAATCTGCACTACTCCTGCCCAACCGGGCGCCATGGCAAAACATGCGGCTCTTCCGTTTCTAAGTGCAGCCCGCCTCAATGTAGCAGGCACACGCCGTGTGCCGTCCATCGTAGCAGGCACACGCCGTGTGCCGTCCATAGTAGGCACACGCCGTGTGCCGTCCATAGTAGGCACACGCCGTGTGCCGTCCCTGAAACAAAGGCTGTCTGCGCCTGGAAACGGAAGACCGAAACACGCAATATGCCATAGGGCAGGGCGGAACACAAGGGGGCAGGGCAGGGGGGGTGGCACTCAAGTGGGAAGCGCTGCGAAGTTCTTCAAAATGTTCAGGCCGTCGGCCTGGCTCTTCTCAGGGTGGAATTGGACGGCGAAGAGATTCCCCCGCCAAACGCTCGAGCAGAAGGGGCCCCCGTAATCGGTCTCGGTGGCCACGACCGACGCGTCGGTAGGCACGACGTAGTAGCTATGCACGAAGTACACATACGTGCCATCGGCAAGCCCGCCGAAGATGGGAGCCGGGCGGCGGATCTCGAGCTGGTTCCAACCCATATGCGGCACGGAGAACTCGCGCGGCAGGTCGAACCGGCGCACTTCGCCGGCGAGGACCCCGAGTCCCTCGTGCCGGCCGTTCTCGTAGCCCACCTCGAAGAGCAGTTGCAGCCCCAGGCAGATACCCAGAAAAGGCTTGCCCGACTCGATCGATCCCAGGAGCGGCTCGACCAGGTCGCGTCGGCGCAGTTCGGTCATGGCGTCTTCAAAGGCCCCGACACCCGGCAGCACCACCTTCTCGGCAGCAGCCAACACGGCCGGGTCGTC
>SKZG01000504.1 GCA_007127495.1 Planctomycetales bacterium | reverse complement strand
GATAAATTCCTGCTCCTCGACAGCCTGCCGAACTTCCGGTTCGATTGCTGCTGCCTGATCAATCGCAGCCAGCGGGAAGCGTCGGCCGCGTTCCCCGACTACCAAAGCGCCGACGTGTGCCTGGCGTATCTTCGGGATCGGTTGCGGCAGCGGGGGCGGCCGTGCGGCAAGCCGCCGGCCATCCACGCGAACATCCTGCACGGCCGGGAAGACAATCCCCGCATCCACTGCCCGCAAACGCTCAAACCGCTGGAGAAGATGGAACTGCTGCGTCACGCCATCCTGTACGGCGCTGCGCCGACCGAGGCCCTGCTGGCCCGCGATACGCCGCTGGTGTGGTGCAACCCGATCAGCCCGCTGCAATACCACCCGGAGCAGGTGCGGGAAATCGTCCAGGCCGTGACCGACTACGGCCCGAAGTGCTACGTGATGTTCTCGCCGGAGGTGATGCTTGGCGGCACCGGCCCGGTGACCATCGCCGGCGCCCTGGCACAGCACAACGCGGAGGTCATGGCGGGGGTCATGCTTACGCAGCTTCTGGCCCCCGGTACGCCCGTCATCTACGGGTCGGTCTCGGGCGTGATGGACCTGCGCGTGGCCGACGTCTCGTTGGGCAGCCTCGAATCGACGGTATTCAACGCCTGCGTCGTGCAAATGGCCGATCACTACGGGCTGCCCAGCCGGGTGCAGATGGGCAACACCGGCGCCCGGCATCCGGGCGTCCGCGCGGCGGTCGAGACGGCGTGGGGCCTGCAAATGGCTCTGGCGGCCGGGGCGAACCTTGTGAACACGGGCCTGCTCGACTCGACCCTCATGCTCAGCCTGGAGCACCTGGTGCTGGTCGACGAGCTGGTGAGCCAGATTCGCGGCGCGGCGTCGGCCGCGACCGTCGACTCGGAACACCTGGCCCTCGACGTGATCGGGCAGGAGGGCCGTGGCGGCGCCGGCTACCTGGGCCACTCGCACACCCTGGCGCACATGAAGGAGGCGGTGTACTACTCCGAGTTCACCGGCCGCACGGCGCCAACGCACGACGATTGGTACCAGGCGGCGCATGAGAAGGTCCGCGCGATCCTCGATCATCCCGGCCCGGACGCCGGCGAGGATGCCGGCTTGGAGGAGCGCTGCGCGGCCGTCGAGGCCCGACTGTGCGAGGACGACCGCACGTGGCGCGACGGCCGGGACGGCTGGTGGCGATTTTACATTCAAGACCTCATATAAAGCATGGTAACCGTTTGCGGGGGTTGCCCCAATGTTCGCGGTCCACAAGGGACTTCGCCCAGTTGATCAACCGTTACGGCCGCGAAAATGGGACTGTCCCCTTCGCGTCCTGGTAGCCGGTTGCTGGAAGAGACCGGTCGTATGAAGAAACTCAAACCGCTGGTGTTCCTGCCTCCGTTCGTGCTGTGCGCGGCCATGGTGGCGCTGAACTTCGCTGATGCCGAACGCTTCACGGCGGTGATGACCGGAGCATACCAGTGGGTATTGAATACGTTCGGGTGGCTCGTCTCGCTGCTGGCCTTTGCCATGTTGGTGCTGTGTGCGGGCATTTACGCCTCCCCATTCGGCAGGACGGTCCTCGGCGGTCCGGGCGCCCGGCGCCTGCTGACCCCGTGGCAGCTTTTCACCATTATCTTATGCACGAACATTGCCATTGGCGTGTTGTTCTGGGGGCCGGTCGAGCCGCTATACTACCTGAGCGAGCCACCGCCGAGTACTGGAGCCCAGCCCAACACGCCCGAGGCCGCCCTGTTTGCCATTTCGACCGTCTACCTGCACTGGACCAGCACGCCGTATGCCATCGGGTCGATCGTGGGCCTGATGTTCGCCTTCGCCTACTACAACATGGAGAAGCCGTTCAGCCTGGAGTCGCCGCTCTCGCCCCTGCTGGGCTCGTACAGCGCGGGCCCGGTCGGCCAGCTCGTCGACGCCGTGTGCCTGTACACCCTGGTAGCGGGCATGGCCGCGGCGCTGGCCGGCGCCGCCTTGCTGCTCGGCGGCGGCGTGAACCACGTGCTCGGCATCGCCGGACCGCCGTCCGACGCCCTGCTGGGAATCATCACCGCGCTGATCGTGGGCACGTTCACCGTCTCGGCGGCCAGCGGGCTGATGAGGGGTATTCGCATCCTGTCGCACGTGAACACGGTGCTGCTCGTCGCGCTGCTGGGGATCATCTTCCTGCTCGGCCCGACCCGGTTCATCCTCGGGTTTTCCGTCGAGGGATTCGGGCATTTCCTCGCCCACTACTTCGAAAGGGTCCTGTTCACCGGCGCCGCGCATCAGGAGACTTGGCCGCAACAGTGGACGCAAATGCAGTTCTCCGCCTGGTTCGCCTGGGCGCCCGTCATGGGCGTCTTTCTCGGCCGGATCGCCTACGGCTACACGGTCCGGGCCTACCTGCTGTTCAACGTGGTTTTGCCGGCCGTCTTCACGGGCGTGTGGATGGCCGTCTTCTGCGGCGCCACCGTGCATGCGGAACTGTACGAGGGCGCGAACCTGGCGGGTTTTCTGCATGAGAGCGGCCCGGAAGGCGTCCTGTACGCCTTCATGCAGCGCCTGCCCCTTGCCGGAGCGCTCGTGCCCGTCCTGCTGGTCACCGCGTTTCTCTCCTTCGTCACCGCGGCCGACTCGAACGTCAGTGCGATGAGCGGGATCAGTTCGACGGGCATTTCACCGGAAAGCCCCGAACCGGCCATGGGCGTGAAGATTGCCTGGGGGGCCATTCTCGGGCTGGTGGCCTGGATCATGGTCACCTTCGCCCGGCTGGACGGCATCCGCATGCTGTCGAACCTGGGCGGATTGCCGTCGCTGTTCCTTTGCCTGGCGATTTGCGGCTGCGTCGTTCGGGTGGCGTTGGAGCCTGCCCGGTTCGACGTCTTTCGGCGCGGCGGGGACGCAGAGGGACAGCAGCCGGGCTGGAGCGGGGCGCCCGCTGAGGCGGACCACCACGACGAACATGCGCCACCGAACCCTACATCCACTGAGTGACATCACAAGACATTCAGTGACATCACAAGACAAGGCAGACCATACTCATGAACCTATCGTCAGACAAGCTCCGCGGGTTGGGCCTGGGAACCCGCGCGATCCACTCCGGGGAAGGAGTCGACGCGGAAACCAAGGCGATTCGGCGCCCGATTGTCCTGTCGAACAGCTACAAGCTTCCGGACAACCTGAGCGAATTGCCCGAATCGTTCG
>SKZG01000229.1 GCA_007127495.1 Planctomycetales bacterium | reverse complement strand
GTCGCACATCTGGATCGGCGCCCCCAACTCGGCTATACGCTGGAGCAAGACGTCCCTCAAGTTCTCGCCCGCGTGCTTCCGCCCGCTGAAGAACAGCGCGATCCGGTGCCCCTCGTAGACCGAGATGATGCCAGTGGTAAAAAGCCCTCGACGCTCCGGCCCGTCCTTCGGCTCCGAATCCGGCGCAGCGGCCTGCTCGGCAGCGGCCTGCTCGGCAGCGGCCTGCTCGGCGCGTTTCCCCATCAACGCCAGAATCTTCGCTGGCGTGTCGTCGTTGTGCAGCACCTGGCCCTGCGCGGCCAGATACACCAACGCGGCGTGGATCGGCTCGAAGTGCGGAACCTGCTTGTGGATGATGTCCCACTGCGTCGAGGCCGGCAAGGGGATGCCCATATCCCCTTGCAGGCCTCCGAGTCGGTTGAACGGCATCCCCGATCCATACTTCAGCAGGCCGATCATGCTTGCCGCCGTCGCGTCGTACTTCGCCAGCCCCGCGTCCTCGGGGGCCTCGGCTGTGAAAATCTTCCCGCACAGGTTGCACCGCAGCTTTTCGAGTCGGTAGACCTTGGCCTGCAAAGGTGCGTGGCCGGTGATCCGCACCAGGACCTTCGGGGTCGCCATCTGGTACACCGTGCCCTTGGTACATTCCGGGCAGGGATCACCTGCTTGCAGCGTCGGGTGCGGAACCGAAATCTTCTCCGCGCCGTGGTAGGCGTCCGCGCCGTTGCGACCGTGCCCGGGGCGTTTCGGCTTCGGCTTGGGTTCGGCGGCTGGGACGGCGTCTTGCTGAGGGGCTGTGGCTGAGGACTCCGCCGATTCGCCTTCCTCCGGCGGCTGCGAAGACTCCGAATCTGCCCCGCCACCGATCACCGACGCCGTCTTTTCCGTACTCGCGCCGAAGAGTATCTTCCGAAGCCGATCAAGGCTCGTCTGCTTGTCGCCCAGCAATCTCGCCAGATAAGCGTACGACTCGAGCAACGCCTTCACCAGTTCGTAGTCCTTCGGGTCCAGCACCGCCTCTGCGCGGCGCAGAAAGTCTGCCAGTTCCTCCGTGTCGACCTGCATGATGGTCGGCTTCGTCTGAGGCTTCGTCATATCCATACGACTCACTGGCGGAACCCCCGGGGCCACGCGACGGGCCGGGACGGGGTGAATGGCTCAAAACGGCCGAAGGATAGCAAAGACGCGACGGCAGCGCAAGACCAATTTGGCCGCCTCACATGGCTCGGCATGGCTCCCCGTCAGGCCGTCGGACCGACCGGCCGCCATGCAGGCGCTGCATTCACTGCCTTTGGATTACCCGCCGAGAAGAGGACCTGTACCTGGTGCGCCGCCAGGGTCAAGGAGGCTTCCCTGCCACGGTTGGGCCACCAGGGGAATCGGCCGCTCGAAAGACGCTTGTGGCAAAGCCAGAACCCCTGGCCGTCGTAGACCAGCGCCTTGATCGCCGTCGCACGCCGGTTGCGGAACACGAATACCCAGCCACTGAACGGGTCGTGCTTGAGGACCTCTTTGCACCACCGGGCCAGCCCGTCGATCCCCCGGCGGAAGTCGGCCGGCTCGACGGCCACCACCACACGCATCTGCGGCGTCACTTGGATCATGACACCCCTTCCCAGAAGCTGCGGCTGAGGCCGGCCAAGTCGGGCACGGAAGGGCCTTTCAGGTGGACCCGCATCTTCGCTCCGCCCGCCTCTTCCAGTTCCAAGGTGCATTCACTGCCAGCAGCCCAGACCGGAGGCGGCAGTTCAAGGAACGTCGCGCCGGTGGGTGCCCACGCCGCGGTGGTTGCTGCCTCCGCTACGGGCGGCGTCGCTCGCCTTCGCCCGCGGCTGCGGGCCGAGTCCGCCGCGGCCTTCACCCGCCTTTTGAGCGAATCCGCGTTGATTCCCAGGACCTTCGCCGTTCGGCTCACCCCGACCACGGCCGCTGCCTCGGTCGCCGCGCTCCACAGTGGTTCGGGAGTCCGCGTGCGACGCTCGCGCGTCCGCCGCCAATCCTCAAACTGCCGCCGGACCTCCTCCAGCCTCGCAACGCTTTTCTTCATACGCATCTGCCGTTCTCCAAAAGGAATTGCATGAACAGCTTTCAGCGTACCAGCCCCGCAAGATCAATTCACGCACGCTTGCCGAAAGGACACCAACATCAAAGCAGTTGTCGTCGTATGTGAGAGATTCCGCTGGCATTTCGTCAAAAAACACACGCAAGCCCTCGCGCTTTGCGAGCGCTCGAGCAATCGAAAGCAAATCGGGACTCAGATCGAACGCATGAACAGTCGCACCCAACTTGGCTAGCCGCAGTGCGTCCTTGCCGTAGCCGCATCCCACGACAAGAACGGTCTTTCCGGCCATTTCCAGTCGTACCAAATGAGCGTACATACTCCAGTAAGCGTTCCACCATCGGCGACACGGTCTGTCTAGCACATCCCACGAGAACGGCTCCGTCAAAAGCTGCTGCTTCTTGCGTGCGTGCTGCTGATGGTATTCCAACTCGCTTCGCTGGCGTTCGGTGAGTTCCATTGTCATTTGGCGACGAGTTACGTTAGGAATCTGCTTGGAGTTGAAGGTCGAATCGTTAAGGCATCAATTCGCTTTACGGCACGAGCCAGCACACTGAGCCGCAATCGCCGCCAATCCTTGACTCTGCTGCAATTCAATGTTCCCCTTGTGCGTCCTGCCTACGATGAAGCACATACGGTTGCGGCCTCGCACTGCGAGCAACAGGTCCACGTGGCAATATGCTACACCTTTGACTTCCCCACAATAGTATAACGGTGTGCTAGAAGTTCCGACAATGAATCCGTGCACTTGGCAGTAAACCAACGATCGTGAACCCGCGACACTACACCCCTTCTTGCATCACGGCGCGTCATTCCGGCAAGCGTCGTCAAGTAACGACGGCAAACCTCGAAACGCAACAGCGGGCTGTCTTGCAGCCGGTCTTTGCCGAAGTGGCGGATGAACGATTCCTTCGCTTGCGACAGCAACCGGCGCGAAAGTAATGGATTGAACCGGCGATGCCAAAGCTGATGCAGGAAGTAGCACGCATCCGTGAGGCGTGTGCTTTCGTTGCCGCTGGCAAAGTCCAACAGCACAAGCTCCCCGTCGCGTGTGACCACGAGGTTTCCAGGTCCGAAGTCGCCGTGGCAATATACGGCGGCGCGATCGGATTGCGGCAATTGGGCGTGCTGGGCCCGGAGCCACT
>SKZG01000480.1 GCA_007127495.1 Planctomycetales bacterium | reverse complement strand
CTACCCCTTGCAGTTGGTCGAACCCGGCCACGAGCCGCTTCTGCGGACCATCGAGTATTTCCGCAAGCACTGCTTCTGTCGCGGGGCGTTCTTCCAGGATATGATCCATTCGGGCATTAATGCCTACCTCACCCTCACGATAGCGCAGGTCCTGCTGCGGGCTGGCGACGCGCGCTATCCCGAATTGATCGACGCGGTGGCCGGCATGGCCTCCCCAACGGGGCAGTGGCCGGAGGCGATCCATCCGCACACCACCGGCGGCTGCATGGGCGACGGGCAGCACGGTTGGGCCGCGGCCGAGTGGGTCCTCATGATTCGCAACCTCTTTGTCCGCGAAGAAGGCAATGCGCTGGTGCTCGGCTCCGGACTCTTGCCGCGGTGGCTCGACGAAGCGGGAGAACTCGCCTTCGGTCCGACACCGACCCCGTGGGGGCCGATCCACGTACGTTTTGCCGTGCGTCCGGACCAACTCCTGTTGACCGCCGACACCGCCTGGTACGGCGATGCCCCGGAACTCCGCGTTGCGGTGCCCGGCTACCGCGAGCAAATGTTGCGCGAGCCGGTGAGAGAACTCCCGATTGAGAGGGCTTTTGCATGAGAATCGTCATGTTTACCAATACCTACCTGCCGCACGTTTCCGGGGTGGCCCGCTCGGTCAAAACGTTCAGCGACGACCTGCAGACACTGGGACACGAGGTCCATGTGGTCTGCCCGACCTTTCAGGGCGCCACAGAGTCGACCGACAGGATCTTCCGAGTACCAGCCATCCAGAACTTCAACGGCAGCGACTTCTCGGTGCGCATTCCGCTTCCCGGTGCAATCAGTAGGCATCTCTACGAGTTCAATCCCGATCTTATCCATTCGCATCATCCCTTTCTACTTGGCGACGCAGCGCTGCGGGCCGCACGCGAGTTGGGCCGGCCGCTGGTGTTCACGCACCACACCATGTACGAAGACTATACACACTACGTACCGGTCAATCAGGAGCGTCTTCGGGAGTTCGTCATTCGCCTCAGCACCGACTATGCCAACTTCTGCGACCATGTCATTGCCCCGAGTGAAAGCGTCGCCGAGTTACTCCAACAGCGCGGGGTCGAGTCGCCCATCACGGTCATCCCGACCGGTATCGATCTGGACGTGTTCTCCGGCGGCGACGGCCGGACGATACGTGAGGAACTGGGCATTCCTCCAGCCAGCAAGGTGATCGGCCATCTCGGTCGCTTGGCGCCGGAGAAGAATCTCGCGTATCTGGCCGAAGCGATTGCCCGCTATCTCTGTAAAGAAGCCGGCGCCGGGAGTTGTTGCCTCATGGTGGGGAGCGGTCCTTCGGAAGAGCCCATCGCGAAAATCTTTCAGGATCGGAACGTCGCGGACCGGCTATATATGGCCGGGAAGCGTACGGGGCAGGAATTGGCAGATGCGTATGCGGCCATGGACCTTTTCGCCTTCGCCAGCAAGACTGAAACGCAGGGCATGGTCTTGGCCGAAGCGATGGCCGCCGGAAAACCGGTGATCGCGCTGGATGCGCCTGGTGCGCGGGAAGTGGTCGACTCGGCCGAAGTGGGACGCCTCCTCCCCGGCGATGCCGATGCGGATGCCTTTGCGGACGCCATTGCAAACTTCCCCCTCGCCGGCGACGTGTACCACAAGCATTCCGAGGCCGCCGCGGAACGTGCCCGCGTGTTCAGCCGCGAACATTGCAGCCGCCGGCTTGCCGGCGTCTATGAGCGACTCGATCGGCAATCGCGGCGCGAGACCGGGGACCAGCGGCATAGCGCCTGGGATTCGCTGCTCGCTCGCGTGCAAGTCGAATGGGAACTGCTCGCCGCCAAGACCAGCGCCTTGGTCGCAGCAGCGGAAGTCAAGCATGCCGCACGAGATCCAGGAAATCCCTGGGGCTGAGCACGGTTAAGCCTTTGCACGCCTTCTTGGGCAGAGGACGTTGGTGTCGAGAACGATCTTCACCGTGCCGCTCGCCTTTCGCGCCGAGCCTTCGCGACGACGGCGTCGATCTGGTCGGCCATCAAGTGGTCCAGACCGTCTGCTTTGGCCTTCGCACGGATGCGCCGCAGCGCGGCCTGGGCCCGCGCTCGCCGGATGGCCAAGATCTCCTCTTCCACTCCGTTTTTCCGCCGGGTTGTGGCTGTCTCCGGCGCTAACTCGTTTGAGAGAGTCTGAGCGTCCGGCGGCTTTCGCAAAGCGAATGCAACAACTGCCGTACGCGTTCCACTCCGTCGATGGAATACTCGGCGGCGGTGGCCCCTACGCCGACTTTGATTGAGATCGCCTCCGGCGGCAGTGCCTGGAACATGTACTCGTCGGTCGCGTCGTCGCCGATCGCCACAACGAGGTCCCAGGCAGCGCGATCGAGAAAATGATGCGCGATCCGCCCTTTATGGATATGTGCCGGCTTCACTTCCAGAACCCGGTTGCCGTCGAGAACCGATAATTCCAGATTATTCGTCAGGGTGATCAGAGTTTCCCGCAGTTCGGCCATTCGGACGGTTGCCAGTTCCGGCTCACTGTTTCGATAGTGCCAGGCGAGGGAGAAGTCCTTTTCCTCCATCGACGCGCCCGGCGTCCGGTCGACCATGCGCTGAATGATGGGCCGGATCGAATCCTTCCAGTCGGGCACCTGAACCGGCGCAGCGTGCCAATTCCCGTCTTCTTCCCGAATCCAGGCCCCGTGGCCGGCCCCGATGACGAAACGCTCGGCGCTAAACCAGCGTTCCAGGTTCGAGCGGTCGCGGCCGCTCGACAGTACCAGGGTCACGCCGTCGAGGGCGTTCAGGTTGCGAAGCAGTTCCAAAAGGGAGGCATCCGGGCGAGCATCGTCGGGGCGCCGGTAAAAGCGCACGAGCGTACCGTCGTAGTCGAGAAAGAGCAGAACGCCGACCGCGGCACTCCAACGTTGTTCGATCTCCGCCTTCGCCGTCGCATCGAGAGGCCGGGCCTGCTGGGTTGCCTGGATCGCGCGCATTCCCCGCAGTTTTTCCAGAAAATCGCCGGCCCAGTACTGCACCGTGAACCGCCGGCCCCGCTCCCGCATCGCGGCCATGTTCCCCGCTTGCTCGTCGGGAGTCTGGTCGAGGGCGACGTTCATCGCGTCGGCAATTTCGTCG
This sequence comes from Planctomycetales bacterium, assembly GCA_007127495.1. Taxonomy (GTDB): domain Bacteria; phylum Planctomycetota; class Planctomycetia; order Pirellulales; family Thermoguttaceae; genus PWXP01. The sequence continues at coordinate 92 of SKZG01000480.1, read as the reverse complement.
AGGTCGCTGGGGTTGACCTGAATCGCCTCGCTCAGTTCGCGGGCGGCTCCCGCCGTTTCGCTGAGCACCAAGACGCCTTGCCCGTCGTTCCG
>SKZG01000082.1 GCA_007127495.1 Planctomycetales bacterium | reverse complement strand
TCTCCCAGAGGGAGAGGGGAGTTTCCGGATAGCCCCTTAGAAACGGAAGAGCCAAAAAAAAAAGCCCTTGCCCGGCGTACCAGGCAAGGGCTTCGCGAGCGAGAGTATTACCCTCTTAGGCGATTTAGCGGTCCTTGAAGTCGAGCATCCACAATCCGTTGTCCCATTCCAGGGTCACTTTTCGCCACCCCAGCGGTACCTGCGGATAGGGATAGAACGGCCCGATGTACGGCCACGCCGTCGGCGAATACTGCTTCGGATAGGTTACCGCTGCGTAATTCGGGTATGGGGCGTAGCTCGGCCAGGCGTAGTTGGGCATGCGAGGCATGTCGTAGCGGGCCGGTGCCACACCGCCGCCGGCTGCTGCCGTATACATGGGCCGGGGGCCTGACGGAGCCATACCCGCCGGAGCCATAGCCCCAGCGTGCGGCTGCATGTGCGCCACCGGAACCGGGCGTTGTGCTACGCGCGGCTGCGCCTGCATCGGCTGTGCCGCCGCGGGCTGTGCTTGCACCGGCTGCGCCGCCATGGGCTGGGCCTGCGCCGGCGCTTCCTGCGGCCGCAGTGCCGGCGTAGGTTGCGCGGCGGAAGTCGGCTCGGCAGGCATTGGCTCAAACGACGCGGGGACCCGATCGGCCCGCTTCCGTTCGTTCAGAACATCGCTTTGTTCCCTTGGCTGGGACGGCTCGGCGCGGTTGTCCACGGCGCGCTGCAATCGCTCTGCGGCGGTCCGGGCGTGCGGGTGTCCGGCTGTCGACGGCAAGCTGCCACGGGCGGCCATCGTGTTGGGAGCTGACTCCGGTGCTTTGCGGGTGACTTGCTCGTGTTCGGCATCGCGATTGGACACCGAAAGGTTATTCACCACCCGATCCACATGGGGCAACTGCATCACCAGGTTCAGCGCCGTGGTCAGTTGCTGCTCACTTGCAACACGCCCCACCAGCCAGACGGTCCCCTGCTGGTATTTTACTCCGATCTTGTAATCTTGCATCTGGCCGCTTTGCCGGAGGCTTTGGGCAATTTGTTCGGCCACCTGCTGGTTTCCAGCCCATGCCGCCGATGCCAGGGCGATCGCCACGGTGGCGACCAACGATCCGATAATACAACGTCGCATGTCTTCCCTCCTCTTGGGGTCCCCTCGCGCCGATCGAACGCAAGCCGGCTTCCACCCGTCCTTACTGAAAGGAATGACGTCGGGCTTCGCGGCCACCAGTGCGGATGGTAGCTGTGCTTGCAGTCGTTTCGTTGCGAGAACTTGTTTTACGCTCGCAAGGGCGGCGATGGAATGCACCGAGCTGTGTCGAGAGGGCACGCAGTTCGTTCGACCTGCGGCCACATTCGCGGGATTGCCCCCCTCAGAGCAATGCTGGTGTCCATGAATGCCGCCTGATAGTAGGTTTCGGTTGCTGATTGTGCCAACCGGAAGTTTTTTTCGGATTTTAGGGGTGTTTCCGGTCGTAGCGTCAGAAAATGGCCGCTCCGCGCGAACGGCGCGTATCGGCCGTCGCGGCCAAAACCATGACGGTCAATGTCAATGCCGACGCCAGCCAGCAACCCGGGCCCACTCCAAACGATACGATGGTTGCTCCGGCAACCATGGGCAAGCAACCGAGGAAGAGGGCATGCGAAAGCGCCTGTCGAGAGGACCCGGCGCTGATGCGAGCAAGACATGCGCTCAGTAGGCCAAGCGTCAGAACGCCCAGCACGAGCCAGATCAGGAAGGTTTCCACGAAAGTGTTCATCACCAAGGCGTCCGTGCAAAAGGAAACGTGGCAGTCATCTTGCCCCGAGGGCATGGTTAGAGCGATTCCCGCGCCAAACCGAGCGCCTTCGCCCCGAAAATCGTGAGCCCTGCGCGCAACTTGTTCTGGCACAGGGGTTTACGGGCGATCTTTGGACGCGGCTCGCCGGCCGCACGACGTTGAACACCGTGGCTGCGGGATCGGTTTTGTAGATATTACAAAACCTGGCCGAGTAGGCCAATGCCAAACGCGGCCCAAACGAGAGTGCGCATAAAAAAACCCCGCCCGAAAGGGCGGGGTTTGCTAGCATGCACCGGAACCAGGCGTGTGCTCGTACCGTGCGATGAATGCCGCTTGCGGCGTTAATGCCGTGCCGCGGGCTGACCGGCCGCCTTGTTGGTGAGAAGGTTGCGGATTTCGCGATCCAGGTCGGCGGCCTGGATGTTTCGATGGACCACGCGTCCCTGCTGATCGACCAGAATCATCGTGGGCACGGTGAGGATTCCCAGTTGGTTGGCCGGACGGCTATCGAGCCCGCCGTCCTCGTGGATTTGCGGCCATGCCAAGCCGTTGGCCCTGACGTACTCCGCCAAGTCCTTGACGCTATGGTCGAGGCTCACGCCAATGACGCCGAAATGCTGCTTGTAGCGGGCCACCAATTCCTTGATGGTGGACATATCGGCTTTGCACGGTTCGCACCAGGTTGCCCAAAACTGAATGAGCATCACCCGTCCGCGGTACTTCGCCAGATCGACGACTCCGCCGGCCGGGCTTTGGCCGCGGAACTCGATTTGTTTGCCCACGGAATCCAGCCAGCGGCTCGCCCCGGCAGCCTTGGCGGCTCCGGGCGAATTGGGGAACCGGGCCACGACGCGGCCGAACCATTTCTTGGCTTCCTCCTCCTCGCCGGCGAATTCGTGCGCCATGCCCAACTGGAGCATGGCCTCGGCGGCGTCGGCGGCCTTGGGGTATTCGTCCACGAATTGCTTGAGGTCCTCCAGCCATTGCTCTTGGATCGACTGGAAGTTCGCCCGCGGCTGCTGCAGCGCCAAGCCATACTCGGCGGTGTGCTGCCGGAATCGGATGTAGGCCAAGATGTCTGGGTCGGTCTTCTGCCGGGCAAGTCGCTCATAAAGGTCTTCGAGTCGCTGCGAACCGTCGGGGCAGTGGCCCATCTGCACGGCGGCACTGATCATGTCGGCAAGCTGTCGCAGCCACATGGCCTGATCTTGCGGTGTCTGTGCGCTCTGGGCGAGCTTTTCAATCAGTTCAGCCCGCCGCACGGTGTAGTCTGCCTGCGCCTGCTCAGTCGAGGCGGCGGTTGCTTCACGATCCAGTTGCTCCAGTTGGGCGAGCAGCTCCTGCGCCCGCTCGGTGGGGCCGTCGGGGCGAATTTCGCGCGCGGCGCCAGCCGGCTGGAAGAAGAAGCCCCGCATGGCAACGGCACTGGCATCGTCGGCGGCAATTTGCGGCACG
>SKZG01000275.1 GCA_007127495.1 Planctomycetales bacterium | reverse complement strand
TTCCCTGCGGCATGAGCAGGGCCTTGCCGCGGTCGATCTGGGGCAACTCGGCCAGATACGCCTCGACCTCTGCGAGGTCGTCGGGCCGGTCGATCACGAACTTCACCTGGTAATCGTATTCCGCCGCCAGTCGGCGCACGATCTCCGGCGCGTGGCGCGTGGTTTCGTGCCGCCACGTCCAGCGCGGGTCGCCGCTCGCGGCCGGCGTGGAGTTGCGCAGCTTGGGGCTGATCGACATCAAATCGCACTCGACCGGCAGGTAGAGCGTGCCCGCCGTCTCGATCGTCACGTGCTTGCCCGTTTCGCGCAGCCGCCGGCACAGCGGGATCAACTCAGCGAACAGCATGGGCTCGCCGCCGGTCACCACCACGTGGCGGGCGATACCGGCGCCCTCGCCCGCCGCGGCGAGTTGCTCCACCCGCAACACAATCTCCTCGACCGACAACTCCTCGCCCTCCGAAGACCACGAGGCGAACGGCGTATCGCAATAGGCGCAGCGCAGGTTGCAGCCGCTGGTGCGCACGAACACGCTCTCGGCGCCGGTGAGCCGGCCCTCGCCTTGAAGCGAACGGAATATCTCGGCAATACGCATGACGCGGGGTTGGGTTTCAGAGGTCGGGCATGAGCGGGTCGGGCAGGCCGGCTTCGGCGAAGCCTTTGCGGCGGAGTTGGCAGGCGTCGCAACGGCGGCAGGGGCGGCCGCGCGGGCCGGGGTCGTAGCAGGTGCACGTGAGCGCGTAGTCCACGCCCAGCTCCACACCACGGCGGATGATCTGCGCCTTGGTCATGTCGATCAGGGGGGTGTGAATCCGGTAACGCAGCCGCCCCTCCACACTCGCCTTCGTGGCCAAATTGGCCATGGTTTCGAACGCGCGGATATACTCCGGGCGGCAGTCGGGGTAGCCGCTGTAGTCGACCGCGTTGACGCCGAGGAACAGGTCGGCGGCGCCGACCACCTCGGCCAGGGCCAGCGCCAGCGAAAGGAACACCGTATTTCGTGCCGGAACGTACGTGACCGGAATGGGGCCGGCCATCGCGTCGCCGGACCGGCCTTTCGGCACCTCGATGCGGTCGGTCAGGGCGCTTCCGCCGAAGCGGGCGAGGTTGACGTGGATTGTCTCGTGCCGCTTCACGGCCAGCCGCTCGGCGACGCGCACGGCCGCCTCCAGTTCACACCGGTGCCGCTGGCCGTAATCGACCGAAAGCGTGTACAGCTCAAACCCCTCCGCCTGCGCAATGGCCGCGACGGTGGTCGAATCGAGCCCGCCCGAAAGTAGAATAACCGCTTGCCGCTGCATGGTGCTGCACTCTCCCGGTGAACAGCGCATCCCTTTTCGCATCCCCCCCTGTGAAAAACCGCCCTCATCATGCCATAATCGGGGAAGTTGTGAAAGGAGCCAGCCTGTGAGTGAGCCGTTTTCCAGCATTCTGGAAACCTTCGAGAACCAGTACCCTGGCCGCGACTACACCATTGAGATCGTGGCACCTGAGTTTACCTCTGTGTGCCCGAAAACGTGGCAGCCGGTCTTCGGCACAATAACGATCCGCTACGTGCCGGACCGGCGGTGCATCGAGTTGAAGAGCCTGAAGCTTTATTTGCAGCAGTTCCGCAACGAGGGCATTTTTTACGAAACGGCCGCCAACCGAATCCTCGACGACCTCGCCGGCGTGGTCGCGCCTCGCCACATGACCATTGAGGCCATGTTCACCCCCCGCGGCGGTATCAGCACCACGGTCAGCGCGGTCTTTTCGACTCGATAAGGAGCGGAATTGAACAGCGTTCCTGGGGTGGTTACCCCAGGCTACGGTGCATATCGCCTTCGGCGAAGCAACCAGCAACCAACTTCACCTATTGCGTTTCCACCAGGTGCGGAAGGCGGGGCCGGGAACCTTGGGCAGGGCGCGGGCGCGGGTCCAGGCGCCCAGCTTGCCAGGGTGCCAAGGCAGGTAGGGCGCCAGACGCACGCCCAGCCGTACCGCCCTCATGGCCAGGCGGTAGCGCACGGGGCCGCGCATGGCCCACGACCACAGCACCCACGTGAGCCGTTCCGTCCAGGAGCGCATGGGCGACGGCTCGTTGACCGCCCGGTGCCGCAGGTGGACCAACTGGTGCGGAAGGTCGATCTTCACGGGGCACACCTCGCCGCACGCGCCGCAAAGCGAGGAGGCGAACGGCAGCGTGCCCGCTTGCTCCAGGCCCAATAAGTGCGGTACGAGCACGGAGCCGATGGGCCCCGGATACACCCAGCCGTAGGCCCAGCCACCCGCACGGCGATACACGGGGCATGCGTTCAGGCACGCGCCGCAGCGAATGCAATAGAGTGCCATCCATGCGGCCGGGTCCTTCAGGACCTTGCTCCGCCCGTTGTCGATGATCACGAGGTACAGCTTCCTCCCCGGCGCGGCGCCCTGGAGGAAATGCGTGTACGTGGTCAGCTTCTGCCCCGTCCCACTGCGGCCCAGAAGGTTCAGGAACACCGGCAGGTGTTCGACGCTGGGCAGCAGCTTTTCGATGCCCATCAGGGCCACGTGTACCGGCGGGGTGGAGCAGCTTAGGCCGCTGTTGCCCTCGTTCTCGACGACGACCAGCGTGCCGGTATCGGCCAGACCGAAGTTGACGCCCGACACGCCCATGTCGGCCTTCAGGTATTCGTCGCGCAGGTGGCGGCGGGCGACGTGCGTGAGGTGCTGGTGCTCGGCGCTGAACGGCTCATCGAGCTTCTCAGCGAACAGCCGGCCGACGTCCTCGGCGGAAAGGTGCAGTGCCGGGGTGACGATGTGCGTGGGCCGCTGGCCGGCAAGCTGCACGATGTACTCGCCCAGGTCGGTTTCGACCGCCCGAATGCCCATCGCCTCGAAGTGATGGTTCAGTTCCATCTCCTCGCTGACCATCGACTTGCCCTTCACGACGTTCTTCACGCCGTGCCGGCGGGCGACGTCGATCACGTGCCGGTTGGCCTCCTCGGCGTCGGCGGCCCAAAGGACCTCGACGCCCCGGGCGGTCAGGTTGCGCTCGAACTCGACCAGCAGCTTATCGAGGTTCCGGACCGTGTAGGCTTTGATGGCGTTGGCCGCCCGGCGCCAGTCCTGGAACTGGGGCACTTCGGCGGCGACGGCCCGGTTGTGCTTGCTCGAGCGCTCGGTCGATTCGCCCAGAGAGCGCGAGCCTTCCGGCTCGTACAGGCCCTTGTTGAGCGATTTCAGAAACGGCGCGCCGTGGA
>SKZG01000104.1 GCA_007127495.1 Planctomycetales bacterium | reverse complement strand
GGGAACCGTGGGATAGGCTTCCAGCCTGTCAGATCGTGGGATAGGCTTCCAGCCTGTCAGATCGTGGGATAGGCTTCCAGCCTGTCAGATCGTGGAATAGGCTTCCAGCCTGTCAACGTGGGAGCTATCCCATGGTTCTCCTGACAGGCTGGAAGCCTATCCCACGGCTTTGCCGTTTCATTCCAAGGGGTCGGGGTATCGGAATACGCGGCCTTCGTAGTTGCGGAGCAGGAGGAAATCGCCTGCACGGCCGACGACCGAATCGGGCTGGAGCGGAATCTTGCCGCCGCCGCCCGGGGCGTCGATCACGAACGTGGGTACGGCGTACCCGCTCGTATGCCCGCGCAGGCCCTCGATGATTTCCAAACCCTTGGCCACCGAGGTCCGGAAGTGCGACGAGCCGGAAATCGGATCGCACTGGTACAGGTAGTACGGCCGGACCCGCATCAGCAGCAGGCGGTGTACCAGCTCGCGCATCGTCGGCACGTTGTCGTTCACGTCGCGCAGGAGCACCGTTTGCGAGCCGAGCGGGATGCCCGCGTCAGCCAGCCGCGTGCAGGCAGCATGGACTTCCGGCGTGCATTCCGCCGGGTGCGTGAAGTGCAAGCTCATCCACAGGGGATGGTGCCGCCGAAGTATTCGGCAAAGCTGGGGTGTGACCCGCTGTGGCAGCACCACCGGAGCCTTGGTGCCCAGGCGAACGAACTCCACGTGTGGAATCGCCCGGAGCCGGGCGAGGATCCATTCCAGCCGGTCGTCGCTCATGGCTAAGGGGTCGCCGCCGGAGATGAGCACGTCACGAACGGCCGGTGCCCGGCGAATGTACTCCAGGGCCGCTTCCAGCCGGTCCTCGCGAGGCGGCAACTCGCCCTGACCTACCACCCGCGAACGGGTGCAGTACCGGCAGTATGTCGCACAGAAATCGGTCGCCAGCAGCAGGACACGGTCCGGATAACGGTGTACGAGGCCGGGCACCGGGGCGTGGGCGTCCTCGCCCAGCGGATCATCGGCCTCGCCAGGAACTCGCACTAGCTCGAGGCTGCTGGGTACCACCGACCGGCGGAGCGGATCCATCGGGTCGGTTCGCGAGACGAGGCTCATGTAGTAGGGGGTTACGCCAAACGGCAGCAGGTCGCCGCCCCGCTCGATCGCCTCTTGCTCGTCGGGCGAGAGAACCAGAATGCGTTCCAACTCAGCCCGCAACCGAATGCGGTGCGCCAGTTGCCAGCGCCAGTCGTTCCATTGAGAATCGGGAACGTCGGGGAAATAGAGCCGGCGAAACGCCCGGGTGCCCGAACTGCTTCGACCGCGCCGCGGGGGCTTCCATGCCAACAGAGGCCACGCCGGCCCCGTCGGCGGCCCCTCACCCGTAGAAAGAAGAAAGCTGTCAGGAACTTGGAGAAACGCGAAGGAGGTCGTGGCCGTACCGGGAGGCTCCTCCTCCGCCACACGACATGGCGAGTCCGAAATCTCCGCTGTGCTCATTCGTTGCGCTAGCCTCTGTTGTAAGGGATGATAGGGCAAAGCGTATAGCCCACGACAATTATTGGAAAAAGGTCATCGCCAAGTCAAGGGCACCCGGAAAAAAAGTGGCTCTTCCGTTTCTAGGTGCAGTCACCCTTTGTTTTCGGGACGGCACAGCGGCGTGTGCCTACTACATTACGCGGCCTGCACCTAGAAACGGAAGAGCCAAAAAAGTAGAGGCACGGCCCAAACTGGGCGATTGCCGAGCCAGGGCCGGCTTGACATCTGGGCTCAAAACGGCGATCCTGACCGCCGCGCGACCGTGAATTCACCAGCCGGGGCACGACGACGGTGTCAGACGATCCTCCCATCCACGCGATACAGCCTGCAATGCACTTCCGCCACGACCTGGTGCCCGACGATCGCGACCGCGTGCGGGCGATCGTCGAATCGACCGGCTTCTTCAGCGAGGAGGAGGCCGACGTCGCCGTCGAACTCGTCGACGAGCGGCTGGCGAAGGGGGCGGCCAGCGGGTACGAGTTCGTGCTCGCCGAGGTCGACGGCGAAACGGTCGGCTACGCCTGCTTCGGACGCGTGCCGCTCACCCAATCGAGCTTCGACCTGTACTGGCTGGCGGTCCGGCCGGGCAAACAGCGCGGCGGCCTGGGGCGCGCCCTGGTCGGCGAGGTGGAGCGGACGGTCGCCTCGCTGGGCGGCGGGCGAATCTATGCCGACACCTCCGGCCGCCGGCAATACGCGCCCACGCGCACTTTCTACACCGCGATGGGATATGCGCAGGCCGCCCGACTACCCGACTTCTTCGCCCCCGGCGATGACAAAGTCGTCTTCGCAAAGGAGGTCACCGTACAACAATCGTTGGGCCAGATGGCGCCCGGCGATTGCTGTCCAGGGGCGCCCACAGACTCGTACGTGCAGGATGATCGCATCCGGTTCTTCAAGTGACATGGGTCACTACGAATCGGTCACGGCCGCAGTCGCGTCCAGTCAAAACGGTCGCAGGCCGATCAGACAACGTCCCTGCCTCAAATCGTGTCTACCACCGGGGGGCAAGGGGCACAGGGCTCGGCGCGATAGGCGGACCAGGATAGGACGCTCGCAGCGAAGTCGCCAAACGGTGTCAGGGTCTTGAATGGCAACGCGTTATGGGCCAGAATTGGCTTTAGGATCGGTAAAGAAATGAGGCTCTTCCGTTTCTAGGTGCAGGCCGCGTAATGTAGTAGGCACACGCCGCTGTGCCGTCCCGAAAACAAAGGGTGACTGCACCTAGAAACGGAAGAGCCAGAAATGACTGTCCGATGTCCCCTCTCCCTCGTTGGGAGAGGGTAGGGTGAGCGGGAAGAAAGAGCGACAGTAATTTCTTTACCGACTGATCGACTCCCCGCTGGGCTACCACATTCGCGCCGGCCGCCACGACATGTCCGACGTCGAGTGGAACGCCCGGCTCGATTTCGCCGACCGGCACCTGGCCGCCGGCGCCTGGGGGTAACCCCGGACTGGCACTTGCCAGGGAAAACGCGGAGAGACTCTCGACTGCCCGACCGGACGCCGGCTTTCGACGTGCTCCCCTATCGCGGCTTCGATCTCTCATCTTCTGTCGCAACGAAAATGCCGCGCGGGCAAGGATTTGCGCGCGGACCTGCTCAAACCGGGCGTCGATTTTTTGGGTGTCAATTTTTCGGTTTTGCGCTTTTGACCCCCCAGAAGGCTGTTGGATGGTGGACAGGTTTCTGACTTCCGACTTCTGACTTCCG
>SKZG01000155.1 GCA_007127495.1 Planctomycetales bacterium | reverse complement strand
TTGCCATCCTTTCACTGCTTATTGTCGCAACGCTCTCGCTGCTGGTAACGCGCATTGCCGCCCTGGCGCTGATGCTTACCGGCATGTCGCGCGATGCGGCCCGATTCCAGGCGCGTTCCGCCTTCACCGGGGCGGGTTTCACCACCAGCGAATCGGAGGCCGTCATCAATCACCCCGTCCGACGGCGAATCATTATGCTGCTGATGCTGCTGGGAAATGTCGGCATCGCGACGGTGGTTGCCACCATCATGCTCTCGATGCTCCAGACCACCACTGCGGAGCAGTGGTGGTGGCATGTCTCGGTGTTCATTGCCGGGCTGGTAGCACTGCTGCTGATCGCCAAAAGCCGATGGGTGGAACACCGCCTGAATATACTCATCGCCGCCGGATTGAGGAAGTGGACCAGACTGGACGTTACCGACTATGTGGCGGTCTTGCAGCTCAGCAATGGCTACGCCGTAACGGAAATGCAGGTCGAGCCGGACGACTGGCTGGCCGGCCGATCGTTAGCCGGGGCGGCGCTGCCGAAAGAGGGCGTCCTGATTCTCGGCATCCAACGCGCCGGCGGCTCCTACATCGGCGCGCCCCGGGGCACCGACGTCATTCAGCCGGGAGATACCTTGATCCTCTACGGCGACTCGCGCCGACTGGAGGAACTGGACCGGCGCACGACGGGCTACCGCGGCGAACTCGCACACAACCGAGCGATCGCCGAGCACGAGGAAGCGGTGGTCAAGCAACACAAATGATCCAATTCCTCTACTTCGACCTGGGCAACGTGCTGGTGAACTTCACCGTCGAACGCATGCTGCGCCAAGTGGCCGGGGTGGCCGGCGTCGACGCTGAGCGGGTGCGCGAGGTGGTGTTCGACGCCGGGCTGCAAACCGACTTCGAAACCGGCCGGATCACGCCGCGGCAATTCTACGATGATTTCTGCCGCGAAACGGGCACCCGCCCCGACTATCAAACCCTCGAATTCGCCGCCAGCGACATCTTCGAACTCAACGTGCCCATCCTGCCCGTGCTCACTCGCTTGGCGCAGGCCGGGTGGCCGATAGGCATTCTTTCGAATACATGCGAAACGCACTGGGAGCACTGCTTCCGGCGGTTCGCCATCCTGCCGTCGCTGTTCGGCACGTACGCCCTGAGCTACCGCATCGGCGTGATGAAGCCCGACGCCGCAATCTTTCAGGCTGCCGCCAAGTTCTCCGGGCGCCGCCCGGAGGAAATCTTCTACATTGACGACATGCCGCAGCACGTCGAGGGTGCGAAGGCCGTTGGGTTCGACGCCGTCCAGTACACCGGCGCGCCGCAGCTATGCGACGAGCTGCGCCGCCGGGGGCTCTTCCCGTGAGGAAACTTCACCTGTTTCACTTGGCCTTCTCGCCGTGGGGCATGTTTGCGCTTTGGTGGCACGGGACAGTTGCCTGTGGAAATACCGATTGGGCAGGATGCCCATGGTACGACCAACGTGAAAACAAGGGCCGGGGCGCCGGTCTTCCCGTTTGCTCTGGCATACTCCAGGGTGGGACGCTAGAATAGAAGCTGGGTGGTTTCGGCGGCCGTTCTTGGGGGCATCGCGCACTGTCTGCTTCAGGCGAGTGAGGCGATTTCTCCCCACGAAACGGCGGCTTGGTTTCTCGCGTTGCGTCCTGACCCCATGTCGTATCAATCGATCAAACGTGTGCTGGGCGAGTCCAGCCTGGAGCGGAAGTGCCTCTTCCTGTTCGGAGTGGCGCTGTTCCTGCTCGTATCGGCCAGCTTCTGGTGGGTTGGAATCCGCACCGAGGAGGTCGTTTTTCAGCAGAATCGCAATACCGGGCGCCTGCTGGTCGATCAGGTCATGTATATCGAGCATTGGGAGAAGCTCGAAACCGACGAGCGATTCCTTCCGCTCGTCCAAGACCTGGCCGGGAACCTCCGCCGGCAGGAGTACAAGTCGCGGTTTATTCGCCCCTATTACACCGACCGAGACCAGCAGCCGAAGACGCCCTTGGAGGAACGCCTGCTCGTGCAGTTCTTGGAATCGGCGGCGGAACGCGAGGCCCGCGCGCCGCACGAGCCGGAGCCGGCGGGGTTTTACGAGCGCTTGGTCGCCGGCGGCAGTCAGTACGAATACTACCAGCCGGTGTACGCCGAGGAATCGTGCGTGTTGTGCCACAACGCACTGCGGGGTGGCATGGACCCCTCCGGCGCCGTCCCCACCGCGCCGTTAACCGAGGGCGACCTGATGGCGATCGTCCAGGTTACCATTCCCAACGCGCCCATGCAGGCCGTGCTGAATTGGAACCGGGCCATTCTGATCTCCACGGCCATCATCACGGCGTTCCTGGCCGTCCTGGCGTCGTACCTGATTATCCGCTACGTCATCGTCAAGCCGCTCCGCCACCTGCGCGACGTCAGCGACGCGGTGAGCCACGGCAATATCAGCCTCCGGGCCGACATCCACACCGGCGATGAGTTCGAGTCGCTGGCCATCGCCTTCAACCGCATGCTGCGGCACCTCGTGGCCATCCAGGAGGAACTGCGCGACGTGAACGCCGACCTCGACGGAAAGGTCGACGAACTGGCCCAAATGAACATGCGCCTGTACGAGTTGAACGCCATCAAGAGCGACTTCCTGGCCACCATGAGCCACGAGCTGCGCACGCCGCTGAACAGCATTCTCGGCTTCAGCGACGTGCTCGGGGCCATCGACTCGCTCGACGAAAAACAGAAGAAGTACGTCGCGAACATTCGGCAGTCGGGCAAAATGCTGCTGGAGATGATCAACGACATTCTCGACCTCGCGAAGATCGAGGCCGGGCGCATGAGCTTTCGCCTGAGCGATTTCCACGTCGAGCACGTCGTCGGCGCCCAGTGCGACATGGCCCGCCCGCTGGCCGAGCGCAAGAATATCGACCTGCTGACCGACGTCGCCCCCGAGTTGCCCACCATGCACCAGGACCAGGCTCGGGTGCAGCAGATCCTCGGCAACCTGCTTTCGAACGCCATCAAGTTCACACCGGAGGGGGGGCGCATCGATGTGCGCGTGCGCGACGACCGGCGATACGCCTTGCTCGAGGTGGCCGATACGGGCGTGGGCATCGCGCCGGAAGATCAGCAAACCATCTTCGAGAAGTTCCGACAGGGGCAAACCGCCATGCCCGGCGGCGATGCCATGACCCGCGAATACTCCGGCACCGGCCTGGGCCTTTCGATCGTCAAGGAATTGTGCAAGCTGCTTGGCGGCGAAGTGT
>SKZG01000468.1 GCA_007127495.1 Planctomycetales bacterium | reverse complement strand
GTCCACAGGATCACCGCTGGCGCAACCTGATCCTCCGGGTTATACCGCCCAGCGTCCAATAATGAGGCAACGAGGGCGTCGAAGACGGTAGCATCATTCACGCTGCGGCTCCCGTTGCAGGTATCGTGATCTTCAGGTAGTCTTCCGTCTCCTCGAAGATAGGGTCGCGGCCGGTCATGTCGCGCACGATGGGGATGACCGTGTTACGGATGCCCATCCCTCGCGCATCGACATATCCAAAATCCCGAAGAATATCGACCAGGAGTGGATTCCGCGGAGATCGTTGCCCCGCGATCATCTTCTCGATGGTCATCATATTGGGCAGCGGGCCGGGGCTGGTTACTTCCAGCCGGTCGGCGTACACCACCAATTCGATATCGGTGAATCGCGTCCAGTCGCGGTGTGCGATGGCATTCAGCAGCACCTCCCTGACTACCTTGCGGGAGAAGCGCGGCGTTACGTTGCGGCGGAAGTCTCGGCCGATTTCATTACCCTCGTTCACGATAAACGGGGTAAGAACGGCGTCGGCTAGTTCGAGCAAGCCGTCATCCGACCGCACCCGGCCGCCCTCCTCCGGTGTGGTGAACAGGGGAAGAATGGGACCGTCCAGAACCCGATCGTAGCGCGCGGCGTACGCCTTCTCGGTGCCTTCGAAGATCATGATTCGAATGCCGGCATATCGCAGGAAAGTACGCGGAGCGTGGCCGAAAAGCAGCAGCCCGGCAATCGTGCTGGCGACGACACCCCCGGGACCTTCGGTCATGAAACCGAGGGCGGAGAGCCGTTTGCACCACTCGGCGTCGGACTGCGGCAGGGCGGCGTCCAGGGTGATGTGCCGCAAAAAATCCGAAACGCGTTGCCGATCCAGCGCCGCTAGTCCGGCGCCGGACACGGGCAGCAACTCAGCGTGCAACATGCCGCCCATCCCGTGCAGGCGAGCCTGCTGCTCGCGAGTAGCTCGGCGCGACGTCGAACCGACCCGAATGAAGATGTCCTCGCGCCCCTCATGTCGCAGAACATAAGGCTTGCTCGTTCCTTCGGAAAGCGTCACCACGGCGACGCGCCTTCCACCGTCCATCACTACTTCTTCGTAGAAGGGAAGGAGCATGGGATGGACCTTGGAACTGACGATGTTCATTACCCACTCTTCGGTGTCGGCGCGTTGAAGGCCACTGATCGTACCGTCGTCCTCGACGCCCAGCAGCAGGCGGCCACCCTTCAGGTTGGCCATCGCCACAATTTCCCTAGCGATCTGCTCGGGACGCGCATCATCGCGTTTGAACTCCACGCCGGAGTTCTCCCCCGAGGCAATAATCTCCAGCAGCTCGGTCTTGAGCATCCACCCACCCCCTGGCTTCAGTAGCCGTATTTGTCTTTGCGCTGAATGAACGCCTCCCGCCCTCCTTCGAGGATGGAGGCGGCCTGTTCGCGGATTTCGGGAACGTCCACTGCGCCCTGGAACTCCTCGGGCATGCCCGCCTGGTCCGTGCCGGCCTGCAGTACGCCAATCCACTCTGCATCACCGAACACTGGAATATTCGCGTTGTGCGTGGCGAAGATGAACTGGCGGCCAAGCTTGGCGGTCCGCAGTTCGCTCACAATACGTTCCGCAATGAAAGCGTTGTCCAAATTGTCCTCCGGCTGGTCGACAATCAACGGGTCCGAGTTATCGAGCAACAGCAGGTGAAGCACCGCCGTACACTGCTGGCCCGTCGAAAGATTCGAAATCGGTCGATAGTCCTCCTTGCCCTCCCGCGCGATGTTCAAATCCAGCCGGATCACGTCGGGCAACTCCATGGCCTCCAGTTCCAGCAGTTTCGACTCCGGCAGTTTCGCCAGCGCCTCCGCAACGCCCGGGGTAACGCCCCAGCCGGCGTTCTTCAGTGCGTCGGCCCCTTGCCGAATGGTTTGGGCGAGCTTGACGGGTGAAAAGTCGTCGGCGTCGTCAAGCCACTGCAATCGTTTTTCGCCCACGCCCTCCAGCCCGCAATCCAGCAGAAAGTCCTTCAGTACCCTGCGGTTGGCCGCGTAGTCGACGTACGGTCTGAGTTTGCCCGCCAATCTCTTGCGCAACGACTTCAACTCGGCGTCGATTTCCGCGGCCACGTCGGCAAGGGTCTTGGATAGGTCGGCCAAGGGATTCTCGCGTTCCTTGCGCAGCTCGTCGACCAGCTTCTGCCGCGTATCGCGATTGGCCTTCAGAGGCCGAATCTGTTCGATGTCCTTCAGCACGGACTTATACGCTGAGCCGATATCGCGGCCGGAGCGGCCCTCAAACGCCGGAATCTTGGCGAACTCCTTTTCCAGGTCCGCTTCCACGTCGGCAATCGCCTTCCTGAGCGACTTCAAACCCGTTTCACTGGCTGCGGAACAGTCGGCAAGGTTCTGTCTTGCCGTGCCTAGCACCGCATCGAGTTGCGTGCGCAGCTTGCCAAGGTGGTCGCGGAGGCTCCTAAGCTCCTCGGCATGCGGCAGTTCCCGCAGCACCTCGTCGCCCAGGAAGGCAACGTCGGGCAATCCGTCGCCCAGGGCCACCAAAGCCTCATCGACGCTGCGCAGCTCTTCTTCCACTCGCGTCGCAAGCTGCTTCTCTTTCTCCAGCTTGGGAACGACCGCCAGCTTCTCCCCTAGTCCGATGGATCGAAACTGCTCGGCCTGCTCCTCCAGCTTGGGCAGGCGTGCAACCTGCGCCTCGGTGTCGGCCAGTTGGTTTCGGGCGTCTATCAGCCGCTTGGCATTGTCCTGGAGCTTCGCGCGAATTTCCGAGCGCCGTCGGACGGTGGCTTCGTCGCTCGCGAGAAAGCGCCGCAGGAGGCGCGTCAGGCCATCCACGTCCTGCGCAATGTCGAATATCTCATTCTGGCCGAATACTTCCAGGCGCGGAAGCAGGTCGGCCGGCCGGAACGGCGACGTATTGCCCGACTCGTCCCGCACCACGGCCGATTCACCATATCGCCGCGAAACGGTGAACCGGCGTCCCTGCATGGCGTACGAACGAACCTCGATCTCGATGCGTCCCGCCCCCAGATTGCGCTTGACGATGTCCCGGTGGGCCCGCTTTGCCCGGTCGCTGATCGGCTCTTCCTCCATCGCATAGCGGATACACTCCAGGAGGGTTGATTTCCCCGTTCCGCGCCCTCCGATAACGGCGTCCAGGTGCCCGGACCAGCGGATGTCCACCCCGGGCAGATATCCCCCGGTGAACCGAACTCGTTCCAGCCGCGAGTAGAACCGCTCCTC
>SKZG01000230.1 GCA_007127495.1 Planctomycetales bacterium | reverse complement strand
TTCGAGCACGAGGAGGAGGCCCGCGCCCCCCATCGTAGTCGCAGTCCTAGTCCCAATCGTAGTCTTCGACCGCCCCCGCCCGGCTCCACGCCATACCGACTACGATTGCGATTACGACTGTGACTACGAGGCTTGCGCCTTCTCCTCATCGTAGTCGCAGTCCTAGTCCCAATCGTAGTCTTCGACCGCCCGCGCCCGGCTTCACGCCATCCCGACTACTATTGCGATTACGACTGTGACTACGAGGCTTGCGGCTTCTCCCCCGCCGTCCCTTGGGCGGCCACGGGGGGCCGCCTCTACATCGCCGCGACGGCACGGAAAGAGCCACCCCAGCCATTCGCGTCCATTCGCACGCCCAGAAGGAACGGATTCGCGAATGAATAGCCCTGACCCCGCCACGCCCACGTCAGCGATATCTATTCATGCGCCCGCGCCAATACCCCGGCTTTCGCTTCGCATGGGCCACGGCAACAACCAGGATGAAAGTTGGCCCGATGGCGTACAGGATCGCGTACGGAAATCCCGGCACGAGGGCACGACGGAAAGGCCCGGACAGCACCCGATAGCGGAAAGGCATGGCGCCAATCCCGTCAACCTCGCCTTCCACCGCCTCACGGAATCGCCGGCCGAGTCCGGGTTGGCACGCCTCGTAATACTCGACGGCCGCAAGAAATTCGGCCCGCGCGTCGGGGTCGAACTCTATGCCCGTCATCCCAGCATCCGGTCCGCATCCGCGAAAACGGTGTCCGCCGGAATCGATACCCGCCGGCCGTCCTTATACTCCGCGAAGCGACGCTCCGCCTCGGCTACCCATGCGGCGTCGATATCGCCGAGAGCCTCGCCACCCAGAGAACTCAAGAGGCGATCGGCAAGAAACGCCCGTTCTTCGCGAGGAAGTCCCAGTGCCTCTTTCTCCACCTTGTCGAGCATAGCCGTCATATTCCACCTCGTACCCTGCCTGCACGAAGACGCTACCACACCACCGCCTTCGACTCAAGCGCGAACGGAGGGGCCGGGGTCGGGGCCGGGGTCCGCACATCGTTGCAGCTTCCCATCCACTGCGCCCGGTCCGAAGTCGCTTCGCGGCTCGCTGACCGGTCGTTCGCAACTACCCTGTCGCGCTTCCACATCCCTCGCATCGCCCCATCCTCCCCCCGCCCTTCCGTTCATCTCCTTCTGCAACTATGTGCGGACCCCGCCCCCCCTATTCTTGAATCTGGGAACTCAACCCCTCCAGCTTGTTCTCCGTTCGCAGCAGCGCTATCGCTTCCGACGTCCACTCAAATGACTCATGATAGACAATGATACTGAACAGGCCCTTTCGTGTTCTACGAACAGCTACATAGAGCTTCCCATCCTCCACAATGAACCTATCCGAACTTCCCCTTCTAAAAAGGGAATGATTCTTTTGCAATTCTCCGCCGGCATCTACCAATCGAAATTGAGTAATCGATGGGCCTAAGGGAACAAAGACAAGGCCAATGAGTAAAGCCACGCAAACAATGCCCCCCCTTGCTAGCATCTTGCGTACTCTTAGCTTCATATTTCTAGAACCTCTGCTTAGGACGGTCTACATCAGGATAATGACCGTAGAAAGGTATAGGATACTCTCTCCTGAACTCCTGAGGTGTTCTCACGGTGACTCCCGTGCGGTCCAAGCCAGGGATGATGGTCCAAGCTGGCTTGAAAGGATCTAGTATGAAGTCACAAGATGTATCGCTCGTAAGCGGCGAGGGGTAAACAAGTACGACATTGTGATTGCCTATTGTGCCCCATAGCCATCTCTTCCTTCCGCCTCCCATCAAAGTGACGGTCCAATGCTGGAAACCTCTAGATCCCAAGTAGTCGACCAAGGCCAACGCTTGTCCGCCACATTCGTTCGAAAAGGGCCTCCAGGTTCTACTGGTCCTGTTCCATTCCCTTGCAGCGGCAATGATCGCGAATCTCTCCTTCTCCGCCGACAACCCCCAAGGATCCACAAACATCACCGGATTATTCCCGAACGCCACGTACTGATTCAGTCCGCCGCTGATGCCGATCGGGTCGTTGGAGAGCCAGCGGCCGGTTAGCGGGTCGTACCAGCGGGCGCGAAAGTTGTAGAGGCCGGTGGCCCAGGAGTATTCGCGGCCTTGGAAGAGATACCGATTGCCGATTCCAGAGCTTGGAAGCGGCTGGCCGTTGGCGTCGAAGACGCCGAGGACGTTGCCGAACGCATCGTAGCGGTAGCTTTCGGAGACGTTGCCGTTGTCGTCCACGAGCGCGTGCACGGTACCGAGGTGGTCGGTGACGGCGTAGTAGGTCTCGCTGGTCTGGCCGTCGTGGACGGTCAGCGCGAGGAGGTTGTCGATGCCGGGGCCCCAGGTGTAGGAGCGGATGAGTTCGCCCTGGTCGTCCACGTCGGCGATGACGTGGGCGCCGTCATGGACGTGCCAAGTCGCGCCGCCGCTGTTCACGGTCCTGATCCGCCGGCCGGTGGGGTCGTACTGATAGCTCTCGACCGGGTTGCCGCCCGAGCTGACCTCCGTGAGCCGGTATTCGAGGTCCCAGGCGAGGTCGAGCGTAGACTGACCGTCCACGACCCGCTGCGTGACGTTGCCGGCACTGTCGTAGGTGAGGGTGTTCTCGCCGTTGACGCCCCAGGAGGCCAGTCGGTCCCCGGTCTGCGCGAGGGTGTAGGTGTGCGTGACGCCGTTGATGGTCGTCTGGGTGCGGTTCCCGGCCAGGTCGTAGGTGTAGCTTGCGCTATAGAGCAGTGTGTCGGTATCGTCGAAGTGCTGCTCGCCGGTGAGGCGGTCGAGGGAGTCATAGGCGTAGACCCGATACGTCCCGTCCTCGCGGTCTATGCGCTCGATCATGTCCGTGCCCAGGTCAGTCTGCTGCTGCGGGTCCCGGGCGTAGGTCATCGCGAACGAGCGGATGACCTGCTGGTTGTCGTTCTCCCAGGCGATATCGGTCAGTCGGTCCATGACATCGAAATCGTAGGAGGCGTTGATTCCGCTGTCAACGCTGGCGACCAGCAGTTCTCGTTTTGGCACCGCCTCCTGGGCACCTGCTTCTGCCGAACCTCAACGCACGGGCCGGTACACATTTTGGAGTGCGCCGGCAGAGCGCAGCGGCGACGGCGCTTTCAGCCCCCCCCCGGCCGGGCGATCCGCTTCGGTGCGGGCGGAGCCACCCCGCCCGACCTGAGCAGCCATTCGCGTTCATTCGCGTCCATTCGCGGTTCCACTCTCCCCCTTGTGAGAAGA
>SKZG01000008.1 GCA_007127495.1 Planctomycetales bacterium | reverse complement strand
CCGCCGATGTAAACCATTTCGGCGTCGGTATCCTTGATGAAGAACTGCCCGTAGGGGCCGGAAATCGTCACCTTGTCGCCCGGCTTGAGGCTGAAGATGTACGACGACATTTTCCCCGGAGGCGCGTTGGGAGCGTCGGGGGGCGGCGTGGCGATTCGCACATTCAGCATGATAATGCCCTTTTCGCCTGGATAATTCGCCATCGAGTAAGCGCGCGACACCGGCTCGGTCACTTTCGATTTGTAGCGCCATACGTTGTACTTATCCCAATCGTCGCGGAACCGATCATCGATGTCGAACTCGCGGAAGTCGACCTCGTGCGGAGGTGCGACGATCTGGATATAGCCGCCTGCCTTGAACTCGACCTCCTCGCCGGGTGGCAGTTCCAATACCAACTCCTTGATGAACGTCGCCACGTTCCGGTTCGATCGGACGGTACACTCCCACTGCTTGATATCGAAAACTTCAGGGGGGATCTCGATTTGCAGATCCTGTTTGACCGATACCTGGCAGCTCAGGCGCACCCCTTCGCGCACCTCGCGCCGGCTGAGGAAATTGCGCTCGGTAGCCAGCACGTCGCCACCGCCTTGGTGGACCTTCACGCGGCATTCGGCGCAGGTTCCCTGCCCGCCGCAGGCCGAGGGAATGAAGATTTGATTCTCGGCTAGAACCCCCAGCAGCTTCCCACCGGTAGGGACAAGGAGCGACTTGTCGGAACTCTCGTTGATGACAATCCGCACCTCCCCGGAGGGGACAAGCCAGCGGCGCGCCGCCAGCACGACGGCCACCAGGGCCAGTACAATGAGCGAAAATGCCAAGACGCCAATGCCGATTTGAACGACCAAAGCTCCGCCCCTTACAACTGGATGCCAGCAAACGACATGAACGCCAGAGCCATAAGCCCGGCGATGATGAACGTCATCCCCAGGCCGCGAAGCCCGGCGGGAATGTTGCTGTACTTGAGTTTTTCGCGGATGGCGGCCAAGGCGACGATAGCCAGTGCCCATCCCACCCCCGTGCCCAGTCCGAACGTCACGCTTTCGGTGAAGTTGTACTCGCGCTGAACCATAAACAGCGATCCCCCCAGGATGGCACAGTTGACCGTAATGAGCGGAAGGAAGATTCCCAGCGCGTTGTACAGCGCCGGCACGTATTTATCGAGCGCCATCTCCAGGATCTGAACAATGGCGGCAATCACGCCGATGTAGCTGATCAGGCCGAGAAATTCCAAATCCAGCTCGGGCAGGCCGGCCCAGGCGAGCGCCCCTTCGCGAAGCACAAAGTGAAAAATCAGGTTATTCACCGGTACCGTGATGCTTTGCACCACCACGACGGCAATCCCGAGGCCCACGGCCGTATCGACGCGCCGCGACACCGCCAGGAAGGTACACATTCCTAAAAAGAACGCCAGCGCCAAGTTCTCGATGAACACCGCGGTCAGGAAGATGCTCAGATAATGCTCGAACATGGGTTGCTACTCCTCTTCAATCTGCTCCGGCTTCCAGGTTCTTAGCAGCCAGATCAACAGCCCAATGATAAAGAAAGCACTGGGCGCCAACAGCATGAGCCCATTCGCCTCATACCAGCCTGCATCGCGGGTGAGGGTCAAGATGGGATAACCGAGCAAGGACCCGGAGCCAAACAATTCGCGTACCGTCCCGACGGCCAGAAGGACCACACTGTAACCAACGCCGTTGCCCAACCCGTCGAGGAAGCTCAGGGGCACCCCGTTCTTCATGGCAAACCCTTCCGCCCGGCCCATGATAATACAGTTGGTAATGATGAGCCCGACAAAGACCGACAATTCCTGGCTGATATTGTAGGCGTAGGCCTGGAGGAATTGATCGACGACAATCACCAGCGAGGCGATGATGGTCATTTGCACCACCATGCGGATACTCGAAGGTACGAAATTGCGAATGGCGGCCACGGCCATATTGGAGCAGGTGAGCACGAAAATGACGGCGAAACACATCGTGATGGTCGTTTCCAGCCGGGTGGTCACCGCCAGCGCGGAGCAGATGCCCAGTACTTGCGCCATGATGGCGTTGTTGTCGAAGATGGGTTCCAGAAGCACTTTGCCGGGCTTGGTCATGATTCGTTTGCTCCGTTGTCTTCGCCGAGGGGTTCGCTCAGCTTCTCTTTCATGTATTCCAGGAACGGTCCGTATCCCAGATCGCCGAGCCAGAACCGCACGAGCTTCGACACACCGCGAGCGGTGAACGTCGCGCCGGAAATACCGTCGACCTTGTGTTCGGCGTCGGGATCGCCCGGGGGAACCGCTCCCCGGACCACCTCGATGCGCACCCGGCCTTTTTCGTCGAAGGCCTCCTTGCCCTGCCACTGGTTGCGCCACCACGGCGCGTCGACCTCGCCGCCGAGGCCTGGCGTCTCGCTGTGCTCGTAAAAGACAAGGCTCTTGATGGTGTTCAAATCGCGGTCCAAAGCGATCAACCCATACATGGTGCCCCATAATCCCCGCCCGCGGACCGGCAGGATCAAGCGGTCCAGCCGGCCGTTGGTCTCCCGCAGATAGACCACCTGGTAATCGGGGCGCCGGCGGATGCGGGCGGGGTCCTGGTCGTCGGGCAGCGGCGTAGCGTATTGCGAAGCGCCCACCATTTCCTGGTCGATCCCCTCGATCAATCGGCCGGATCGCAGGTCGACGACCCGCGTTTCGATCTGCTCGAACAGCGTCTCGACATCGACACGCTCCCGAAGCTCCATCAACCCGGCGGCCACCAGAATGTTGCGTTTCATGTCGAGTTCGGCATTGCGTAGCTGGAGGGGCCGGAGCGTGATTGCCGCCGTCGACACGACCAGCGAGCAGACGACACACACCCCGGCGGCGACCGCCATGGTATAGCTGACTGAATCCTTACGCATGCCTGAGCGCCCTCCGACGAATATTCGCGCGCACGACGTAGTAGTCGATCAGCGGTGCGAACGTATTTCCAAAAAGGATGGCCAGCATCACGCCTTCCGGAAAGGCGGGGTTGATTACGCGAATAAGGATAACCAACGCGCCGATGAGCGCCCCATAAATATACTGGCCCGTGAAAGTCATTGCGGCACTGACCGGGTCGGTGGCCATGAACACCAGCCCAAACGCGAAGCCGCCCAGTACCAAGTGCCAGTGCGGCGGGATGGTGAACATGACATTTGTTTCGCTCCCGACCCCCCAGAGCAGGGTCACCAGCGCCATGGCACTGGCAAGCATGCTGAGCATGATGCGCAATCAGGTGACCT
>SKZG01000002.1 GCA_007127495.1 Planctomycetales bacterium | reverse complement strand
TACGCGCCGACCGGCACATCGGAGCGAAGCCGCAGCCTTGCCGCGTCGGTGAGCAACTCCAACAACCGCTCCGCACATCCGTCCAGGCCAAGCGACTCGGCGTCGTCGGAATAGTGCAACTGCCAGTACCGGCTTATGGTAACTTGACCATTCTCAAGCACCAGATTGTGCGCCGGCGGCAACTCGCTAATACCCCGGAATGCGGTAGTAGGTGCATACGGGCACCAGAAGGACAGCACCTGATTGAATCCTCGGGGATCGAGTTCGCGGGGCGCCTCTGGATGTGTCAGGAGGGCCTTGACCTCGGAAGCGAAGATGAACTTACTCGGAAGTCGTGTGTAGTGGAGCGGCCGAATGCCCAGCCGATCGCGGGAGAGGAACAGCCGTTGGCGGGCTCGGTCCCAGATTCCGATCGCCCATTGCCCGTTGAAACGGTCTACGCACTGCTCGCCATACTCCTCATAAGCGTGCAGGACGACTTCGGTATCGGATCGGGTTCGGAAGCCGTGTCCACTGGCCTCCAGCTCCTTGCGCAGTTCAATGTGATTGAAGATCTCGCCGTTGAACGTGACCGTCAGGCGCCCATCGCGGCTTGTCATGGGCTGCCGGCCACCAAATGCATCCAGGATGTTCAGCCGGGTATGGCCCAATCCAGCCGGGCCGGCATCGGCGATCCCGGCCGCATCGGGCCCACGATGGCGTAGTGCGGCGACCATTTTCCCCAGCGCATGGCGGCAAAAGGGCGCACCGTCGAGTTGCACGATTCCAGCTATTCCGCACATGCCGCATTTACCCTCCATCCGCAGGGGGCCGTTACGATTGCGCCATCCCACACCATCGCGTCAAACGGCCCCAAATTGACGGTGCCTGGCCGGCGACCTAAGCTTCATGCGGTCACATACGGCGCCCGATACTTCGTATACTTCCCCACCCGGAAAGCCGCTATTTCAGCTTAGCTTACACAATTGCCACGCGACACCAAACAATGACTCTGCAGGCAATCATTCACCCGAAAGTCAAGGCAGGCTTGCCGGCTGCCCATCCAGGGCGAATGCGAACCCGCGCACCGAGCAAAGTCGTTTACAGCGCCGTGCAATACCTCGTCGGCAGGGGCCGCTGGCGCCCCTGGCTCGATTGCACGGTCACCGAACTATTCCAAGCGGATACGGTCCAACTGAAAGCGGGCGGCCGGATTCCGCGCGCATACAGCGTGCGCCCTGCGGGTTCCGACGACGCGCCGGAACTGGGGTGTTTTTTCGGCAGCCGCGCCCGCGTCGATCAACGGCTGGGCCGGGGCGACGTTTGCCTGGTTGTCGTGGCGGCCGACCGTATCTGCGCTGGTGGGTGGCTGGCTCTAGGACCCGTAACGGTCGAGGAAGATAGGCCCGAACTCCGATGTCGGTTTCGCATTCCTGCCGGCGTTGCCTGGGGGTACGACGGCCGCGGGGCGAAACCCGGGGCATGGGGCTGCCTCATGGCCCGATGGCCCGAACATCTTGCCGACTTGGGGGCTAAAACGATCGTTACCACCATCCATTACAACAACCACCTTTCCATCGATAGTCATCTTTCGCTCGGCTACCGTTCCGCGGGTTGGGTCGGATGCGTTCGCCTGCTCGGATTGACCCTGAGGCGTTACCGGCCGATCGAAGGCCGTTGGCAACGGCTGCCGGGCCGGCTGGGCCCGATCGAATTGCTGGAGGGCTAACCGGCTACGAGCATTCGACGGAACGGTAGCTTCATGCGGACAAAGAGGTTATGATACTACCCGACCGTGCTGTTCGACCTGCCGTAGACGTGCCCCATGTCATCCACCCCTGGAAGTCGTTCGACACCATACCCACTAGCTGTGCTGGGCTGTGGCCCGGCCGCCGTTTCGGCGGCACGGGAGGCGGCACGGCGCGAAGCGAGGGTCGCACTGCTGGTGCCGGAACAGGCCACTGCCGACATGCCCGCTTCGACCGACTTCGCGCAGGCCATTCGGCGCCATCAGGCCGCGCAGGGGATCCACGCGCCGGCGCTGCCCGTGGACCAGCCGAGAATGGATATCTTTCACGGGGCGGTGCGATTCAGCCGATACCGGACTGTTTCGGTTGGCGGTGTCGATGTGCGCTTTCAGAGGGCCGTGATTGCCACGGGAGCCGTGCCCGGACCTATCGAACTGCCCGGCGCCGAATCGGCGCAGCCCTTGCGTCCGAGCGAACTTGGCCGCCTTGCGGTTCCGCCGCTGAGCCTTGCCGTTGTCGGAGACGATGGCAGTGCATGCTTTTGGGCTCAGCAGTTTCGCCGCCTTGGCAGCGAGGTGCATCTGCTGGTAACCGGTCCGAGGTTGCTTGAAGCAGTCGATGAGCAAGCCTCGGATATTGTTACCCGGCAGTTCGCAGCCGAGGGATTGCGAGTCCATGCCCGTTGCGAAGAGATAACGTTGGATCGCACGGGCAATCGGCGCGGGGTTCTGACGCGCCGGGGCGATAGCTGGGAGAAGCTTCTGGCGGACGAAGTGCTCGTGTGTCCGGCGCCGCGTCCCTGCGTTGCGGAACTCGCCTTGGAGACGGCTGCCGTGGCGTACAGCCCGGAGGGGATCGGCGTCGATGATTGGCTGCGCACCAGTGAGCGGCGTATTTTTTCCGCCGGCGGCGTTTGCGGACCCCGGTTTGCCTCGCCCGAAGCTGAGGAGGCGACCGGTCGGCTGGCAGCTCGCAACGCTCTGGCGTGGCTACCCCGCCACCTCAGCCGGTGTGTTATTCCACGTTACACGGCGACGGACCCGCCTATTGTCGAGCTAGGGCTTCGGCCCGCAGAAGCGGTCGCGGCGGGCATCGACACGGAGCTGCGTCGTGTGGAGTTTCGCGAGGCGCAGGTTGCCGGATCGGCTGAAGGCCGGTACGGTTGCATTGCCGTCCTTTTGGACCGCCGCAGGCGGCTCGTGGGCGCCACAATTGTCGCGGTCGGAGCGGAGGATCTGGCCTTGCCGCTGATGCTCTTGATGCAGCGGCGCTTGCCTGTCCACGCCCTCGGTGAACTGGCGCCATGCCGCTGCGGCCGCGGGCGGATGCTGGCCGCCCTGATTCGCCAGTAGGGGAGCCGTTCACCCTCGATGAAATACTCGGGCTAGCTGGCGAACTCGGGACGGCGCCGGTTGAGCTGGTCCTGGAGGCGTTGCACAATGGAACTGTGCATCTGGCTTACGCGACTCTCGGAAAGATCGAGCGTGGCGCCGATCTCCTTCATGGTCAACTCCTCGTAATAATAG
>SKZG01000009.1 GCA_007127495.1 Planctomycetales bacterium | reverse complement strand
TTCGGCACCCTGGACGATGCCGACGTCGCCGTGAGTTCAACTCTGGTTCGACCCCGCGCCCTTGCCCTGTCACCGGACGGTCGTCGGGCCGTGGCAGCGACCTGGCTGGCCACCGGGGAAAATGCCGGTGACGCCGAACTCGTGCTGTACTCACGCACCTTGAGCAATGGCGATCTGAGCGTCCTGGATCGAGTGGAATTTGACGGATCGGCCAGCGCGATCGTCTTCAGCGTCGATGGACGCTTTGTCTATCTGGCCGACAGTGCTTCGAACGCTATCCGTGTCTACAATCTGAGCGCTGATGACATCGAACTGGTGGAGACCATCAATCGCGATGCCGGCCGTGGCATTTTGCTCGGCGATGTCTCGGATCTTGCGCTTGACCCGGGCGGCAGCTGGCTCTATGCCGCCGCTCCCGGTGATTCGTCGCTGGTTGCATTCGAACTGAATTCGAACGGCATTCCTTCACCGCTGGAGGCGGGTGGCGCGGGTCCAGCCTTCGCCGCCACGGTTGATGGTGATGCCCTGGCGATTCGGGCCGTGGCGGTCAGCCCGGTCGCAGACGAGCTGGTGGTGGGCGGTGAGAACTCCGTAGTGACTTTCTCACTCGATGCCGGCGTGCCTTCGCAAGTCAGTGAAATATCGGCCATTACCTCACTTGGACTTTTGATGGCAGGCGTTGTCGACCTAGCCTGGGCGCCGGATGGCATGCAGGTTTTCCTTGTCGCTCGTGACGACGCAAGACTGGTCCGGCTTTCCCGCAATACTGCGGAAGGGCCACTGCAGTTTCGCCGGGCCGCCGAACTGGGCGAGACCGAAAATGGCCTCGCTCTGATTCCCAATGCGCTGGTGATCGACTCGCTGGGCGAGCAGGTCTATGTGTCGGCGTCGACCTCGGCGCCGAATGGTCTCAGTGAACCTGATGCCAGCGCTGTGCTGAGTTTCAACATCATGGGTGATGCCCAGTGCGCGGCTTTACCTGTTCAGTTCTTGAGCAGCGGTGACATCAATGATTTGCCGTTGAGCTTGCCAGCTGGTCAAGAGCTGACCATCTCGGCATTCTCGCGGCTTTCGGCTGCTGCCACCGTTGATCAGCTGACCAATATTGCCGAACTGATTGATGCAGACGATGAGTCGCTTGAAGGCGAGCAGATCAGCGATGTGCTGGTTGCGACCAATGTCTCGGTCACTCAGACCCTGGTCGGGCAACGCTTGATTACCGGCGAAGACCTGTTGATCGAGATCACTATTGCCAACGACGGGCCGCTGGCGCTCAATGGCCTGGAGCTCGATCATGAGTTCCGACGCTTTGCCGAACATGACCCCGGCTTCGTGACCGGGGCGACGGTCGGCTTTACCTGTTCAGCCACTGGCAACGCCTGTTGTCTCAGCGGTGGCAGTTCGGCGCAGTGCGGGGTTAGTCAGCCGACCGCCTTTAGCCCCGGTGACCTGGGCGGACGGCTTGTCGATATCGGCTCGGGCGGATCGTTGACATTCACAGTTGGCGGCCGTCTGCACCCATCTTCGGAACCGGGCGGTGAAATCGTCAACGAAGTTCGTCTGATCATGCCTGACGGAATCGATCCGACCAACCCTGACGGTCTGTTCAGCGAGTTGTCCGAGCCGGTTCAGGCCGAAGGCGACGTCTGGATCGAGAAACGCGCGGAGCGACTTGAAACCATCGAGTCCGGCAATGGAGACTGGCCGGACACGGTCGACCTGGTGGCGATATACCGACTGCGAGTCGGTAACCGCGGACCGTCGGCAGTCAAGGGTGCTCGCTTGATTGATGACCTGCTCGACGACGAGGCCTTGGTTGAGGATCTTGCCCGCTGGAGCTGCTCGATCGAGACCCCGGGTGACACGATTTCCGAGACCTGCTGCTTTTACTCCGATGCCGGCGCAGAAACGATTTGCGAGGCCACCGCCGAGGGGCTGGACCAGGCCATTGACCAGTTGTTGGCCCTGGCGCCGGATTCTCGCCTGCGCTTCGAGCTTGCCGTGCCGGTGAACGAATCACTGTCCGATGGCACCATTACCAACGAGGCGGAATTGCGAGTGCCTGCCGCCTTCACGGTGACTGATCCTTCTGCGCTCGAAGCTCGCCTCACCCGGCGTCTCGCCGCGACCGCCGAGCTCAACGTCACCAAACAATTGATAGGCACCCAGCCGTTCGTCCCCGGCGAGGAGATCGGTTTCCAGATCGTGGTGACCAACGACGGCCCCGACGGAGTGCCGGTTCGAGTCGAGGATATTCTGCCCGACTCCGTTGAAAACGTGGTTTGGGAGTGCGATGCCAGCACGCCGATTCCTGGCGACCTGATCTACAACAACAGCGTCAACCGAGCCGAATTGTTCAACACGCGCGATGTTATCGCCTCTTTCGATGGGCGCCACGTCTATATTTCTGGTGAGGGCGGTGAGTTCGGTGATGAAGATGATGCCAATATCCCTGGCGCCATCGCCGTGTTCGAGCGCAACATCGTGCCTGGACCGAGCTTTGGCGAGCTGACCTTGCTGGAGGTCGAGATTGATGGCGTCAATGACGATAGCGACAGTGGCCAGGAAGTCGATGGTCTGACCGGTGCCGGGCGTATGGCGCTGAGCCCGGATGAGCGCCACCTCTACGTTGTCGCCGGCAGCGGTATCGTCGTGTTCCGGCGCGAAATCGTGCCTGGGTCGTCCAACTTTGGTCGCCTGACTTTTGCCGAGGTCCGGCGCAACGGCAGCGATCAGCCGGCTGACGTGGTCTCGCCAGTGACCGGTCTGCGCGGCGCATCGGACGTGGTCGTCAGCAACGATGGCGAGCATGTCTATGTCACTGGTCAGGCCGATAACGCCATTGCCGTGTTCCGGCGCAACTTTTCCACCGGCACGCTGGCATTCCTCGGTGCCGTGACCGGCTCTGATCTGGCCGCTGACGGGTTTGACGGACTGTGGGGCGCCACCCATGTGGCGGTTGCTCCGGATGATCGATTTATCTATGCCATGGGGCGCGGGCTGGAGTCCGGTTTCAGCGGTTCGGACTGGACCACGTCAGAAGAGTTTTCCGAACCCGGCGATCCGGCCTATTTCGTCGAGAATACGCCGGGCATCGCACTCAAGTGGCTGACCCAGGAACAACCCCTGGCGGTGGTCGGCGACGTCGATGAGCTGGCCCTTGAGTTCGACCACCTGCATTCACTGGACTGGCCGAACTCCTGCTTCGACGTGGGCGTGCTTGAAATTTCGCTTGACGGTGGTGATTCCTGGA